>USTC01000109.1 GCA_900557505.1 uncultured Collinsella sp. | reverse complement strand
GGTCGGCACGGTAGTGTGACTCGTCGGCCAGCGGACGCAACTCATCGAGCACCCAGTCCACCCGGCCCAGCTCGCGCAGGCGACTCATCATCTCGGTATAGGCGACGATCAGGTACTTGACGTCATCAATCGCGTACTCGATTTGTTTATCGGTCAGCGGGCGGCGCGACCAGTCGGTCAGCGACTCGGTCTTAGGCAACGAAACGCCGCAAAACGTCTGCACGAGCGCGCCGTAGGAAATCTGCTGGCGCTCGCCCAAAAAGGCGGCGGCGACCTGTGTGTCAAAAATAGGACGCGGCAGCACGCCCACGGTATGGAGCATAACCTCCATATCCTGCGAGCAGGCGTGAAACACCTTGGTCACGCTCTCATCGCCCATAAGCTCGGCGAGCGGCGACAGGTCGTCGATCACCAGAGGATCGACCGCGACGCTCTCGGCAGGGGTGGCAATCTGGACCAAGCACAGGCGCGGGTGGAACGTGCGCTCGCGCAAAAACTCGGTATCGACGGCAATCGCGTCGAACTCGCGGGCGCGTTGGCAAAAGTCGAGCAGAGCCTGATGTGTGGAAATGTACATATCAACCCATCGAATAAGGTTAGGCCCGAAAAACACGGGTAGGATATCGGCATTGCCTTACAACTATACTCGGTTAGTCACAGAACGGGAACGTAAGTATGCGCTGCCTTATCATCCACAACCCGGCATCGGGCCCCAGCTCAGATGAAATCTACGCGTTCACGCACGCCCTCGCGCAGGGCGGCGACGAGGTCGTGATGCGCTTTATCGGCGATGGCATGGAACCCGAGGACGCCGTGGCAGACGTGCGCGAGTTTGATCGCGTGGTCGTTTCGGGCGGCGACGGCACCGTCTCCAACGTGCTCGACCAGATGCGCGGGTGCGGTGTCCCCACGCTCGTCTTCCCCTCCGGCACAGCCTGCCTGTTCTTTAACAACATCGGTAATGCCCCCGAGGCGGCGGCGCTCGCCAAGGCCTGCCGTGCCGGTCGCACGGTCAAAGTCGACATGGGCGAGCTCTTTTGGCTCGACGAGAACGGCAACGAGAAGCGCCACGGCTTTATCATCATCGCCGGCTCGGGCTTCGACGCCGAGATCATGATGAAGGCCGCCCCCGCCAAAAACGACATCGGCGAGATCGCCTATTTCCTGTCGGCGCTCGCCACACCCAACCCCACGGTGGCGCATTTTACGATTGAGCATGACGGCATTGTCGAGGAGCTCGATGGCATCTGCTGCATGGCCGGCAACACCTCGGTCATTCAAAACGACATCAACCTGTTCCCCGATTGCCGCATGAACGACGGCATGGTCGACATCGCGGTCATCGAGCCCGTAAAAACCGTCCAGCTCCTGCCCACCGTGATCACCGCCGCACTCGACCCCGCCGGCAAGGTGCTCGGCCGTCCGCAGTTCAAGATCATCCAGACCAAGGAAGCCAAGATCACCTGCACGCCGTCGCTGGGCATGCAGTTCGATGGCGAGATCATCTCCAGCAACTCGGGCGTCTTTGGTGCCCGCGCGCTTCCGCAATGCCTCGATCTCATCCTCGACGAATTCTCCCCGCTCGGAAAATAGGAGGACCCCATGAACGACAACCCCCTGATTGGCTTTATCGTCATCGTCTTGGCCATGCTCGTCGGCTATGCGATTAACGTGATCCACCGCCGGAAGAAGTAATTCCACATTGGTATGATATTCATCCAATTATCGTCTCCCCCGTTGTTTATGCATTTGCCAGACAGCGGGGGATTTTTCTTTGTGCCCCGTGCAAGGCGCTTTATTCAGATACAGTAATTGCAGGGCGTCTTTATTTAACTAAAGCTAGATAATGAGTATTCTTGTCCGCTCATCGCATATTTTAGGACGCTCATCGAGTATTTCATCGAAATAGATGAATACTATTTAGACTTCCGATAGGCTAATAGATGTATTTATTAGCTGAAATCCTGCACGGTTCCGTGGGGTTTCAACGGTTGGGAGGGATCATGAGGTTTACTCATCCTGTCAACACGCTCAAAAAGCTCGGCTGCGGCCTTGCGTTTGGAGCAGCGGCCATCATGGCCATGCCGACTTCGGCGCTCGCCTGCACCCAGATCTACATGGGCAGCAAGCTTACGGCAGACGGCAACACGTACTACGGCCGTTCCGAGGACTTCGGTCCGCGCTATGTCAAGCACTTTGGCATTGAGCCCGCACACAAGGACGGCAACAAGTACACCTCGGTCGAGTCCGGTTTTGAGTACAAGTCCAAGGGCGCAACCTACCGCTACACCTTCGTTCGCGACAACCCCTCTCAGTGGGAAGATCGCAACGACGCATATTCCGAGGCCGGCATTAACGAGAAGGGCGTTTCCTGCTCTGCCACGCTGAGCACCTCCTATAACGAGAAGGCCGAAGAAGCCGACCCCATCACCGAGGAGACTGGCATTGGCGAGGACAGCTATGCCAGCGTCATCCTGGGCGAGAGTGCCACGGCCCGCGAGGGCGTCGAGCTCCTCGGCAGCCTGATCGACGAGCAGGGCACTTGCACTAACGACCAGATCATCATCGCCGACAGCACCGAGACCTGGCTGTTCGCCGCGCTTTCCGGCCATCAGTGGATTGCTATGAAGCTCGCTGATGACATCGCCTCGCTCAACCCCAACATCGGCAACCTCACCTATAACGTCGACCTCGATGACGCCGAGAACTGCCTCCATTCCGAGGGCATCGAGTCCATGCCTAAGGAGAAGGGCTTTGCCGAGTACACCGACGGCAAGTTCGACGTCGCCAAGACCTACGGCGAGGAGATCGGCGAGGCCGGTATGCACCAGTGGTCACGCTATATCCAGGGTCGCGATTACTTCATGGCCCCGCTGGCCGAAGGCACTGACTACGAGATCGTGAAAGACGAGCGCGAAGACGCTCGCGCCACGACCGGCGCCCTGGTCCACGAGATGCAGCCGCTGTTCTTCCAGCCCGGCAAGTCCGACTGGAACACCTTTGAGATGATCCGCAGCTTCGCCGCCCGCGGCGAAAATGTCGCCGGCCTCAACGCCAACACCGACGGCGCCTACGCCATCGGCTCCAACCGCAACACCGAGATCCACACCTTCCAGATCCGTCAGGGCATGGATCCCGAGATCGCGACCATCCAGTGGGAGATGCTCTCCAACGCCGAGTTCTCCGTCGCCATCCCCCTCTACTCCGCACTGCTCACCGAGGTCAGCCCCTACTTTAGCGATCAGGATGTCTCCTTCGACCACTGCGAAGAGGAAGACGTCGTGAACAACGAGGAGCCCAAGAACTCCATCAACTACGTCCTCATGGACATCAACACGCTCGCCTATGAGAACCGCGACCACTGCGCCACCGGCGTCCGCGCCTACCTCGATGCGCTGCAGAAGGAACTCATCGAGCAGAACCTGACCGTCGACGAGGCCATGCAGGCCGCCGAGGGCACCGAGGCCCGCACCGCCCTGGCCAACAAGGCCGGCAAGGCTGCCACCAAAAACACCTACCTCAAATGCAAGGCCATGCTCGAGGAGATGCGTGACTACCTCAAGGAGGGCGACTTCTCCGAGGAGTTCGTCCCGAGTGACTACGATGCCGACAACGACTGCCTGGTCGAGTCCATCACCTACGCCGACGAGGCCCTCTCCGATGAGGACGTAGCCGAGCCCGAGGTCGAAGAGGAAGAGGCCACCGAGAAGAAGTCCGAGGGCAACAACATGGCCGCCATGGCCGTTGGCGCCGTCGTCATCATCGGTGTCTGCGGCTTCGTGCTCTATCGTCGCAAGAAGGCCTAAGGCCCTCACGCTCTAAGGAAGGGCAAGACAGTGCGAGCGATCTTGCCCTCCTCGCCTGTCATCCGACCGGCGGGAAACATCGCCGAAATCTTTTCAAAAAAGATTCCCTGCACACACTTCGCTGTGCTATAGTGCAGCGCAACAGCAACTAGGTGCGACCGCGCCACGGTATCACGAAAGGAGCCACCAACATGAAGAACACGATGACGTCTCTCAACAACTGGTGGTGGCGTGATGCGAATGCGATCGGTCGACAGTGAGTCCCTCACGCCTGTTTTTGCGCTCTAGGTGATTGGAAGGCCTCCGGTTTCGACCGGGGGCCTTTTTCTATCTCGAGCCCAATCGCATTCGCATCACGCGCCTCCGCTTTCTTCTCTTGCACTTCCCTTCCGAAAGGATTTTCACCATGTCTCAGAACACCACCACCGCACAGCCCCGCACCGTCCAGACCGCCGACCGCGGCAAACTCGACGTCCGCGCTCTCGTCTTGCTCGCCATCCTGCTTGCCGCCGGCTTCATCCTCAACTTCACCGTCGGCAAGGCCATCTCCGGCATCTCGGGCGGCATGATTAGCCCCGAGTTCATTATCTCGGCCTTCTGCCTCACTATCCTGGTTGTGCGCCCCAACATCGGTCAGGCGCTCGTTATCGGCCTGATCTCGGCCGCCGTGATCCAGATCACCACCACCTCGCCGTTCGTCGATTTTGCCGCCGAGGGCATCGCCGCCATGCTCATGGCCGTTATTGTCAACGCTGCTGCCAAGGACGGTCAGGTTAAGCCTGCCGTCGCCATCGTCGCAACCTTCGTGACCACCTTTGTCTCGGGCGTCATCTTCATGGTCATCAAGATGGCCATGCTCGGCGTGGTGAGCGAGCTCGCCGCCGCTATGCTGCCCGTCGTCGCCATGACCGCCGTCTTTAACGCCATCCTGGTCGGCGCTCTCTACCTGCCCATCCAGAAGGCCCTCAAGCTCAACTAACCCGCTCGGCTTTACGAACCACCCCATCTTGGCGTCCAGTCGTCGCTCGCATACCGAAGTACGCTTCGCTCCTCTTTCGCGCCAACCTGGGGCCCCTCGTAAAGCCGTCTCCGTGCTCCACCACCAAAGACTGTCCCAAACAACGAGCTTTTGGGGACGTTCTTAAACGACTAGCTATGTAAGAACATCCCCGATGACTATGAAAGGTATCCATGGAAACGATCATCAACGTCGACGATGTCTCGTTCTCCTATGGCACGCAGACCGAGCAGGCGCTTAAGCATATCTCGCTCGGCGTGAACAGGGGAGATTTTATCGGCATTAT
>USTC01000108.1 GCA_900557505.1 uncultured Collinsella sp. | reverse complement strand
GCCCGTGCTCGATTCTGCAGCCGGTCTGGATATTCTGGCACCTGCCGCTCCGGCACAGGTTGAAGACGAGACCGCCGACGAAGACTATGACGAGTATCCGCAGCGCGTGTCCTATGAGAGCGACACCGATTTCTCGGCCGAGCTTCCCTCGACAACGCCCCATGCCGATATCGCTTCCGCGTTCTCCTCGATTGGTGCCAGCGCTTCAAGCTTCTTTAAGGGTGCCTTTGCGAAGGGCAAGAAGTTCGTTGACGACTTTGAGGAAAAGCGCGCCGCTGCCCGCGAGGCCGCCGAGCGGGAGGCCATCGCTCAGCAGCAGGCCGCCGAGGCCGAGCGCGAGCGTGCGGCACAGGAGTTCGAGCAGAGCGAGGCCGAGCAGCCGGAGCCTGTCGATGTCGCCGACGCCACGACGTCCTTCGAGGCTCCGCAGCCGACATCCGCCGACGTTGCCGAGGCTACGACGTCCTTTGAGGCGCAGCAGCCGGTCGATGGCACCATGTCATTCGATGCCACGATGACGTTTGAGAAGCAGGGCACCGCAATTGCCGAGCCCCTTCCCATCTCCGATGATGCCCAGGACGCCGCCGATGATTCGGTTGTCGCCGAGGCCGATTCCGTTGAGGCCAGCGCACCCGAGCAGGTCGAGGCTCCTGCTATGGAGCAGGAGTCCCCTGCGATTGACGAGGCTCCCAAGACGGATAAGTCCAGGCCTTATTCTACGCAGATCTTTACCATGCCCGCGCCGAGCGACCCCGGTGCCACGGTGGCCAATGTCGCTCCCACGCAGGACGAGACAGTTGACTCCCTCATGGCGCAGATTTCGTCTCAGGTGCCTCCGCGCCAGCAAATGAATATCCCCGACCCGGCCTCCGCGCCTGCGCCCTCTTCGTCGCCGCTGGCCTCGGTCCCCGATCCGTCGCTGCCTTCGATGCAACAGGCCAACGTCGCGTCCCGCACGTCGCTGTTCGATCTTCCCGATCCTTCGGCACAGACAAATGATCCCTTTGCGACGGCGCAGGGCCCCGAGCCCACATCGGCACCGGTCGCGACCCCCATGCCCATCTCCTCGGGCGCACAACCGCTCGAGACCATCTCGGCTCCTGCTTCGACGGGCGCCAAGCCGCAGAAGCGTGGCCTGGGTGGCTTGTTCGGTCGCAAAAAGAAGAACGAGCAGGACAGCATGAGCGACTGGCTGGGCGTCGAAGACGATTACGATGCCAAGAAGTCTGGTCGCGGCATTGGCTCGTGGGATAACTTCGAGGATGACGACGACGGTTGGAAGGGCGGCGCCACCTCCTCTGATGGTGCTTCTGCCGAGGATATGCTCTCGGCCGTTGCCTCCATGGGCGACGATGAGCTGCTCGGCCACGATATCTGGTTCGTCGCAACGGGCGCGTCCGATTGCGACGGCGCCGGCATGAGGGCGTTTTTGGCCTCGCATCGTGACAAGCTCCGCGGCGTGTTCTTCATCAACCTCGAGTCTATCGGTGCCGGCAGGCTTTCGGTGGTAACGGTCGAGGGCGAGCAGCAGCTGTTTAAGGGCGATCGCCGCATCATGAACCTTGTCAGCAAGGTGTGTAAGTCGTTCCACGTCGATTGCGGCGCGTTCGAGATGCCCTATGCAAAAACCGATGCATCCGCAGCGCTCGAGGCGAGCCGTCGCGCCCTTACGATCGCCGGTGTGGACGGCCCGCGCCTTGCCTGCGCTCGCACCGAGGATGACCTGCCGTACAACGTCAATCCGACCAATATCGCTACGGTGTCCGAGGTCGTGACCGAGGTCATTCGTCGTTCGTAGACAGACCCGCTAAGGAGTCAGCGTGTTTTCGTACATCAAGCGCCATTGGCCCATCTATCTGATTTTGACCCTGATCGCTATCGCATTGGGTTTTGGGGCCGCGTATGTCGTTGGCGTTAAGGGCTCGACGCCCGAGACGACAATGAACGAAGAGGTGGAGCAAGAGCAAAGTTTGGGTGCTGACGGTATTTCCGAGTCCGATCAGGCAGCCATCGATGGCGGTTCGTCATCTGCTGAATAGCCGATTCATCGTTTATGCCCAAGGCGGGCGAGCCGGGAGACTGGCTCGCCCGCTTTTTCATCGTGTTAGCGCTTCTGCGTGGCTGACCTAAGGTGAGCGAACCATATGGCTGCAGCGCCCGAGGTCAGGAGTGCGGTGATGCATGCGGCGACGGGAACAGATCCCGTTGCCGGCAGGTTCTGAGGCAAGGCGCATCGTTGGATGACGCGGTCCTCATCATGTGCCTCGAGTTTATTGCCACCGCCATTGCGGCAAAGATCGACGCGCGCGCTGTTGGTGAGTGCGGTTTGGGGCGTATAGGACGACGTTGCCTGTATATGCACGACTGCGCCCCGGGCATCCGGGCCAAGGACTGCCTTGGCATCGTCGAGATCGTCGTGCTCGTCTTTGAGGTCGTTGCGGGTCCAAGAGTTCGCATCGCTTCTGGTCGTAAAGTCGGCGGCTACCGCACCGTATTCAAAACGGATGTCTGTGATGACGGCGTCATCCGCAAGGTCAAGCTCTTTCGTATCGAGCGTGACGGACTTGTCCGTCGGGATATCTGCTTTCCATAGGTGCCACCCGCTGTAATCGACGAGACGCACGTCGTCGCCCAGCAGCTTTGTAACCTCTTCCGTTTCGAGCCAAGGATTGCGATGCCCGTCGTCAAGCGTTGCATTGACCTGCTTGCCCGTATCGCTTGTTCCTGCCGGAGACGTTCGATACCACACGTTGCACAGCCCGTTTAGATCACCGATCGCAATAGGGGTTTCAACGGCAACAAGCTTCGCTGCACCATCTTTGGCGCACTCAAGGTCGTCGGTGATGGTCAACTCGTCGACCCAGGTGCTCGACTCATTTTTGGCGTCGATGGTATAGGAGAAGGCGCCTTGCGTGTTGGCCCGTGCTTTGGCTCGGTTTTTTCCGTCGCCGTTGGCAACGAGTTTGCTTATGACCGGCTGTGCAATCTCTTGGCGCTTATCGACGCTTCCCCTGATCTCGATGGGGGCATCCTTCATGGCCATGGTTTGAACTTCTCCCGTGGCCTTTACTTCAAACGTTATCTCTTCGGCAAGGTCGTAGGTACGCGGAGCCATCGTTTCGCGCAGGGTGTAGGTGCCGGGCGAAAGGTGCTCAATGCGGTGCGGTTTGCCGGATGAAGTCCAAGAATCGATTTCGTTGCCATTGGAGTCGTAGAGGACAAGCTCGGCGCCTGTCACTTCCTGACCTCCGCACGCGTCGACTTTGGAGATATCGATCTTGGTGTAGTCGTTGGAAACGTCAAGGTGCACTTCGATCACGGGCGTTTGCTGGTCAGCGTACGACAACTTCACAGTGTGTGGGGTCGGGTTGAGCAGATAACCTTCGGGCGCTTGTGTTTCGACGACCTCGTAGGTGGCGGTACCGCATCCCAACGAAAGATGGTCGACTCGCGCATGCCCCCGTTCGTCGGTTGTAACGGTGGCGACGGTTTCGCCATCCAGGGCGACGATGCTGCCGTCGGTTCGCACGATGTCGCCGTCAGCGCGGATGTCAAACGTTGCTCCAGCGAGGGCGCGCCCATCTACAGCATCCGTCTTAATGATTTCGATGCTTCCGGTTGCGGCGTTGTCATAGAACGAGGCGACGGCGACCGGCGTCAGATTTCTGTCGGCGGGAATCGTTATCTCCAGGTCTTCTCCGCGCAGATACGGTTCCTTGGCCGATGCCTCGTGCACGTAGTATGTTCCGGGATTAAGTGATTCGGGCAGCGTGACGGCGCCGGCTGTATCGGTTGTGAAGGTGTTCATTACATTGTGGGCCGGATACCAACATGTTTGCGAGATGGGCTCGTGGTGGCTATCGAGCAGCTGGAACGTAAAGCCGGCAAGTGGTACGGTGCCGCCGGTCTGAGCATCGCGCTTTACGATTTGAAGGTGTGTCGATAGGGCATGGTTGTCAATGATGTACTGAAGCTCGGCGCCGTCTGCGATCTGCTCTTCTGTGATGGTCCATTCCCCTGCTTGCTTAAATCCTTCAGGGACCGTTTCTACAACCTCGCGAACGGTGTGGCCCGCGCGGTCGTAGGGAATGGCACCGTGAGCGCCGGCGGGTCGCTTGCCTGCACCAAACCATGCTTCGGGCTGATCTTTGGTGGAGGCAAAGCCGTAGACGTTTGTGGTCAACGTGCCGACGACTTGTTGGGAGCTATTGCTGACAACTTCAAAGATGACGCCTCCCGCCGGCTGCTCAAGGCCGGACTCATCGTTATCGCCATGGTCCTTAAACTTCGAGATTTCAAGGTCAAAGGCGATGGGGATGTTGGGAATACGGCTTTCGAGCTCAACGATGCCCGTATCTCCGAGTTGCTCAGCACCGACGGTGTAGCTCCAACAGTCGTTGGAAATCAGGTAGCCCTCGGGCGCTTTCGATTCGTAGATGGTAAAGGTGCCCAGAGGAACGTCATTGAGGATCGCCCATCCGTTTTCGTCGGTCGTAAGGGTGCGAGTCCAGCCGGGAGTTGATTGCGAGACGCAGGTGAATTCAGCGCCCGCAAGCGACGCCCCAACTTGGGCACCGGCATCCGTGGCGGCATCGACTTTTGCAATACGCAAGGTGATGGTGCCGGGCTGCTCGTTGATAGTGACATGTTCGCCGCTGTTTTGTGTGGTGAAGGCTATTCGGTCGCTTCGAGGGATATAGCCTGCCGGGGCTTTGGTTTCGACCAGGTAATATGCCGTATTGGGCAAAAGCGTTGCTTGTGCACGCCCGTTTTCGTCCATCTGGATAGTGCCGACACGTGCATCGCCCGCACTTTCAAAGATATCGAAGGTTGCGTCACCGAGTCTGTAGGTGTCGTTACCGGCGGTGATGTAAGCCTGGGACGATTGTTTTTGGAAAGATACGGAGACGGCGGGCAGAACATAGAGCATGTCCTGGTGTCGACCCTCGCCCGAGACCGGGCCGTGATAACGCCTGGCTCGATGTGGAGCTGCCTTAATGGATCCGGACTTAGCGCTGTCGTAGAGCCAACGTGCAGCCGCTACGGCTTCGGCGTTTTCGTAAAACCTACCGCTCCTGGCAACTCCCTTGCTATTTGTATACGAATAGGTGCC
>USTC01000107.1 GCA_900557505.1 uncultured Collinsella sp. | reverse complement strand
TCAGCGCGGCGTCGGCGGGGGTCGCTACGCCGCCGGCGGCAAAGTTCACCACGGGAAGCTTGCCCGTGGCATGAACCTCGCGTACCAGCTCGACCGGAACCTGCAGTTGCTTGGCTGCCTCAAAGAGCTCATCATCGCGCAGAGCAACAACGTCGCGGATCTGCTTTTGGATCTTGCGCATGTGGCGTACGGCCTGGACTACGTCGCCCGTGCCCGGCTCACCCTTGGTGCGAATCATCGTGGCGCCCTCGGCAACACGGCGCAGCGCCTCGCTCAGGTCGCGGGCACCGCAGACAAACGGGACGTCAAACTGGGTCTTGTCGATGTGGTAGACATCGTCGGCGGGGGAGAGAACCTCGGACTCATCGATGTAGTCGATTTCGATGGCCTGCAGGACCTGCGCCTCGACGATGTGACCGATGCGGCACTTGGCCATGACGGGGATGGAGACGGCCTCCTGGATGCCCTTGATCATCTTGGGGTCGCTCATGCGCGACACGCCGCCGGCGGCGCGGATGTCGGCCGGGATGCGCTCGAGAGCCATGACGGCGCAGGCTCCTGCCTCCTCGGCGATGCGCGCCTGCTCGGGCGTGGTGACGTCCATGATGACGCCGCCCTTGAGCATCTGCGCGAGTTCGCGGTTGAGTTTGACGCGATTGGCCTTGCTGGTCTGTTCTGCCATGGTTGCTCCCTTGGTTGGCATGTGCATTGCTTGACGGAACATCCTATCGGGGAGCTGGGTATGGCGAAATACTCAGTTTTCTAGATAATAACAAGGTCAGACTAATGCCAGATTGAATGACTTAATAAGGTCAGGTGACAAACTCATGCTTGACTACAATTTGGAACAACGCGGCGAGGCATCGCTTTATGAGTATGTTTACCAGCAAATTCGAGATGATATCGTTGCTGGACGTATTGCGGCGGGGGAGCATCTGCCGTCTAAGCGCGCCTTTGCCAGTCATCTGGGAATCAGTGTCATTACCATCGAGAATGCATATAGCCAGCTACTTGCCGAGGGCTATATTTGTTCAAAGCCGCGGCGTGGCTACTACGCTTGCGAGCTTCCGGATGCACCGGTTTTGGCTTTGGCTGCGGAGGGTATCGACCGAGATGCCGTTTCTGTGGGTCCCAACGCGCATGATGTCAACGGACGGACCGAGCAATTCGCCCCGCTCTCTCCTTCCGCTTTGGAGGCGGCGCGGCTTTGGCAAAGCGCACTGCGGGCGACGCTGGCATCCGAAGACGAACGCGAAATCTTTTCGACCGCGCCGGCACAGGGCACCGCGCGGCTACGACGCGCTATCGCTCATCATCTGCGTGGGACGAGGGGCATGAATGTCGATCCCGACAACATCGTTATCGGTGCGGGCGCCCAGCTGCTCGATACCATGTTGGTTCAGTTGCTTGGCGCGGACAAGGTGTATGCCGTTGAGGACCCGGGGTATTTGCGCCTGACGCGCATCTATCAGGCTATGGGCTGCAAAGTTCGACATATCCCGTTGGATGATGAGGGCGTGGACTTGAGCACTTTGCAGAAAAGCGGGACCGATGTCCTTCACCTGATGCCGTCCCATCAGTATCCGACCGGCTTTGTGACGAGCATTGCGCGTCGCTACGCACTGCTCAGCTGGGCCGCCGAGCGACCAGGCCGGTATCTCATCGAGGATGACTTTGATTGTGAGTTTCGCCTTGCCGGCAAGCCGATTCCCGCGCTCGCATCAATCGATGCCGCTCAGTCGGTTATCTACACCAACACGTTTTCGAAGAGCCTGTCATCGGCGTTGCGTCTAGCGTACATGGTGTTGCCCGATGAGCTAATGGAGCGGTTTAGGCGCAACCTTGGTTTTTATGCCTCGTCGGTGAGTTCTGTTGACCAGGTTGCTTTGGCTCGTTTACTGGAATCGGGTGATTACGAGCGACATGTGAACCGCGTGCGCGTGCGCGCTCGCGAGGCACGCGATGGCCTGGCGGCGCTTGTGCGGAAGGCGTTTCCGGCGGGGGAGGTCTCGATCGAACATGCGGACGCGGGCCTTTACTGCACCGTGGTTGCGGAGCGCGGAACGGGCGGAAGCTCTTTTGCGCAGGCCCTCACGCGCTCGGGTATTCCGTTTGTCGATATCAGTGACTGTTATTGGTGCGCCGATGGCGCATCTGTCCCTGAAAACTCAAGTCAAGTTCTTGTTCAGTATGACGATCTGAGTCCAAAAGTGCTAAATATCTTGGAATTGCAGCTAATGGGAGCACTCTGCAACCTATGTGAGTAGACTTTTGGAACTTTGGTGACCAGGCAGTTTTGTAACAAGCTATCTACCTGCGGTTTTGAAAAGCAGGATGACCGGTCTGCTCGGGATGTTCCAAAAAGTCTACTCACTTGCCGCGCAAAGCTTCCGCATGAGAAAAAAATGGGGTTTTCAACAGGGCTTCGTCCAGTTCTTGGCAAGCTTTTGGCCAGTTGGGGAGGGCTGTTGAAAACTTAGCGGTCCGTTCGGCGCTATTTTTGGTGCGTTCGCGCCAATGCGAGTCAGGCTGGGTTGAAATTCGTGTTTTCCTGTGCCTATGAAGGATCTACTTTGTGACATATCGGCTTTTAGGTACTGGTGTTTGCCCCCTCAGGTTCGCGCTTTGTGTCCGCCGCTTCCGCGACCGGAAGAAGACCGGCAGCGATATGATCTCGCCCGCAACCCGACGGCTGCGGTCGCGCTCGGTTTTCCGTTGTATACATTGGTTCGGACGAGAAACAAACGGACTTGCCCTGCCAGCATTAGGCAGCGGCTGTTTCTTGGTGAGCTCCCCAGGGAATCCGTGCTGGAAACGGAGCATGGATTTTTGATCACGTCTCCTCTGCTGACGGCATTCATCATGTCGCGGCATCTGACGGATCTTCAGCTTCTTTTGGTATTGGCGGAGATGTGTGGCTTGTTTGCGGTGTGCGCTCTGCCGGCGGCGCTTGAGGCGGAGCTTACGCGTGCAATTGATTCGGGCACGATTTCGACAACGTTCGGTTGGGTGCGCTGTCCGTCCGAGGACGGCACCGCTTCAAATTTATGGCGTCGAGACGCTTTGGTTTTGGGCAGAGACCTTGACCGTTTTTGTTCAGATGTTTGCGGGATGCGTTACGGCAATAGATTTATGGCGGTATCGAAACTCGTTCCATTGGGTGCCGCATCGCCTTTTGAGGTCGAGGCGTATTTGTTGCTTGCACTGCCGCGAGCCCTGGGAGGCGAAGGGTTTTGCGACATAGAGCTCAATGTCGAAGTGACGCTAAGCACAAGTGCTCGAGCGATTGTGGGAAAGTCCCGTGTATATATCGACCTACTTCTTTCTTCGCCGGACGGCAGGCGACAGGTGGCCATTGAATGTCAGGGAAAGGCCTCGCACGGACGCGCAGGGGATGGCTTGCGTGACGCCGACCGCATGACAGCCCTTCAGGCCATGGGCTACGATGTACTTCTCCTGACACACAGACAGATATCCGATGAGGATAGATTCCGCGCCGTCGTTAAGGCCGTATGCAGGATGCTCGATGCTGAATATCGTGATAAAAGCTCAGATGAGCAAAGGGCTGAGACATTACTCCGGTCTGAACTATTCGTTGACTGGACAAAATTGGGAGTAATCGACGGAAAGATGACCGTTAGACGCAAAACAGCTCGATCGTGGACGGCTGCGGTTCTAAGTGAGTAGACTTTTGGCACTTTGGCGACCAGGCAGTTTTGCAACAAGTCATTTACCTGCGGCTTTATAAAGCAATATGGATGGTGTGCTCGGCAAGTTCCAAAAAGTCTACTCACTTAGTTTTTGACGAGAAACCGATGCCGAAGGCAGTCCTATTTCAGGGCGTTAACGAGTCCTCGAGACACAAAAAGGCCCGAACCATGCGGTCCGGGCCTCGTCGAGCTAGAGGTTATCTCTCAGGCGGCTGGCTTAGCCAAAGTAGCGCTTGAGCAGGCCGGCGAAAGCCTTGCCGTGGCGGGCCTCGTCGCGGGCCATCTCGTGCACGGTGTCGTGGATGGCATCGAGGCCAGCGGCCTTGGCGCGCTTAGCAAGATCGGTCTTGCCGGCAGTGGCGCCGTTCTCGGCCTCAACGCGCATCTCGAGGTTCTTCTTGGTGGAGTCAGTCACGACCTCGCCCAGGAGCTCGGCGAACTTAGCGGCGTGCTCGGCCTCCTCGTGGGCAGCCTTCTCCCAGTACAGGCCGATCTCGGGGTAACCCTCGCGATGAGCGACGCGAGCCATGGCCAGGTACATACCGACCTCGGAGCACTCGCCCTCAAAGTTGGCGCGCAGGTCGGCAACGATATCCTCAGAGACGCCCTCCATCTTGGCGACGCCCACGACGTGCTCGGCGGCCCACTCGAGCTGGCCCTCCTCCTGCTTCAGGAAACGAGAACCGGGAACGCCGCACTGGGGGCACTTAAAATCCTCGGGCAGCTGGTCGCCGTCGAACTCTTCCACATAACCGCAAACGGGGCAAACAAACTTCATGATTCGATCCTTTCGATCGATGGCGATTGTGCGCTCGTCCGGTCCCGTAAGGGCCCTCTCCGGACGTGCGTCTTGACGAGTTCTATTATCCATAAATGCAACCAAATGTGAAGCCTATTAGGAATGATTTTTAATAAAACAATTTTGAGATATGAAGATGTTGATTGATTAACGATTGGCAGGCCGTCTTTGACCGCCGCTGAGTACAATCGGTCGAGCAAATGTTGACCCATCAACAAATAAAGGAGTTTCCTTTATGCATCTAGCCCGTCGTGCCTGGTGCCGAACATATCAGACGGTTTTTCGCATTGCATTGCCGATCCTGCCCTATACCGAGCCGCGCATTTTGGAGCATGCCGAGGATGTGCCCGCGGTGCTTCAAAAGCGCTCGATCCAGAAGGTCCTTATCGTGACAGACCCTGGTATTGCACGTTTGGGGCTCACGGCACCACTCGAGCGTGCGCTTACGGCTCAGGGGATTGGCGTTACGGTCTATGCCGAAACGCGTGCGAACCCCACGGTCTCAAACGTGGAGGAAGCGGCGGCGCTGTATCGCGAGAACGACTGCCGGGCCATTATCGGCTTTGGCGGAGGATCAGCCATGGACTGCGCCAAGGGTGTGGGGGCGCGCATTGCGCAGCCAAACAAGCCCATCAACAAGATGCGCGGCCTGTTGCGTGTCCACCGTCTCCTGCCGCTGCTTA
>USTC01000106.1 GCA_900557505.1 uncultured Collinsella sp. | reverse complement strand
AGACAGGATTGCGTAACATCTGCGCCAGCGTGGGGCGTGTTTGGTCCTAGGCTCGATCATAAAATCCAAACGACAGGCAAAACGCACCGCGCGCAGCATGCGAAGCGCGTCCTCGTTAAAACGACGCTTGGGATCTCCAACGGCGCGAATGAGTTTACGGTCCAGGTCGCCCTGGCCGTCATAGCGGTCGACAAGGCCGCGCTCGGGATGCCACGCCATGGCATTGACGGTAAAGTCGCGGCGCGCCAGATCGTCCTCAAGCGAAGCGGCGCGCTCCACACTCTGGGGATGACGACCATCGGTGTAAAAGCCATCCAGACGGTACGTGGTGACCTCGATACGCTCGCCATCGGAAATAGCCGTGATTCCGCCAAATTTAATGCCCGACTCCACAACCGCGATGCCGGCGGCCTCGAGCGCCGCTTTGGACTCCTGCCACAGGCCGCTACAGCACATATCAACATCGTGGCTGGGGTACCCCATCAGGGCGTCGCGCACCCAACCGCCCACGTACCAAGCCTCAAGACCAGCCGCCTCAAGCGCGCGCAGGACGCGCAGGGACGCATCGGACGGTTGAGTACCGTTGAGCGAAACATTGCACATGCCTATGGCCTCCTGCGACTATCAAATTGGCTATCGATTGCGTCTGCAAGAAGTCTAGCAAGAAACAGCCTCTACTGCACACGCAAGTCCGATAAACAAAAACGCATCCGTCCTAGTCTAAGACGGATGCGAAATAATCAAACTATACAGACAAGGTGCCGGAACTAGCAGACCTGGCGAACCTCGATGTGCTTCTTATATTCGTCCACCTTGGCAAAATCACCCAAACCAGGGCACTCGACCACGTTGGCGCCAGTGGCCATCGAAAGGCGCAGGGCGTCCTCGACGCGCTCGGGGGCGTCGTGCCACACGGACAGGAAGGCAGCGAGCGAGGAATCGCCGGCGCACACCGTCGACAGCAGCTTGACGTCGAAGGTGCGGTTGGCAAACCAGATATGCTCGCCGTTGGAGAAGTACGCACCGGCGCCACCAAGGGTCAGCAGCACGTTCTTGGCGCCCTTGGCGTGCAGCTCGGCCATAGCGCCCTTGACGGACTCGTCGTCGCCACCGCTCACCTTGATGCCAAAGATGTCAAGCAGCTCGTCGTCATTGGGCTTGATCAGCAGTGGCTCCAGAGCAATGAGGTCTGCCAGCTGATGGCTCGAGATGTCGAGGACGAACTCGGCCCCCTTGGCCTTGACACGGCGCAGGACCTCGGCCAAGAAGCCCTCGGAAGTGTTGGGAGGCAGCGAGCCGCTGATGACCAGGCAGGTCATGTCATCGAGCGAATCGATAAGTTCAAACATCTCCTGCTCGTTGGCCTCGTTAATGGCGGCACCGGCATTGACCATGTTGTACTCGGTGTCGGGACCGGCGTTGAGGAACACATTGACGCGCGTAATACCGTCGGTCCACACGGGCTTGACGGGCACGCCCAGGGCCTCGGCGCCCTTAACGATAAACTCACCCGAGAAGCCGGCGAAGAAACCCAGGATCGTGGTGTCGACACCATAGTGGTCAAGCGTAAACGAGACGTTGAGGCCCTTGCCGTTGGGCGTGTAGACGGCATTGCGGGTACGCGTGACGGTATTGGCAGCAAGGCCGTCGCAGGCGATGTTGTAGTCAATGGCGGGATTTGCAGTGAGCGTGTAAATCATGAATGTTCCTTTCACGAAGCAACGTGTTAATGAAAGTATATTCCACGCATCGGTAAAAGGCTAGGACAACTCGGTGAACGGTGTGGAAGCGATGAAGTACGGCAGGACACCTCTCCCCCGTGGCGGAACAAAAAGGCGCCCCAGCCGAAACCGGGGCGCCACATGCGCACGAATATGTCGCGTTTCGATTACTGACGATCGAGCTTGCGGACAGCAACGCGCTTGCTGTACTCGTCGACGTGACCGAAGTCGCCGATGCCGACGGACTCGGCAACGTTGGCGCCGGTGGCCATAGCGAGCTTCATGGCCTCCTCGACGTTGTCGCGATCCCTGTACCACTTGTGCAGGAACGCAGCGAGGGTGCAGTCGCCGGCGCAGACGGAAGAAACCAGCTTGATGTTGAACTCACGCTTGGCGTACCAGATGTCCTCGCCGTTGGAGAAGTAAGCGTCGCCGCGGCTACCACGGGTGAGCAGCACGTTCTGAACGCCGGCGTCGTGAGCCATCTTCATGGCAACGCGGACCTCGTCGTCGGTGTCGACCGGCACGCCGAAGATGGCCTTCATCTCGTGATGGTTCGGCTTGATGAGCAGAGGCTTCTTGTGAGCGAGCTCCTTGAGCTTGTCGGAGGACAGGTCCAGGACGACATCGGCGCCACGAGCCTGAGCGTGCTCCATGACCTGAGCCAGGAAGTCAGGCGTAGCTTTGGGAGGCACGGAGCCGGAAACGATCAGGCACTCGAGATCGCCCGCGGTGTCCAGGATGTTGTAGAGCTCCTCCTGGTGCTGCGGCGTGATCGGAGCACCCGGGTTCAGGATGCCGTACTCGTGCTGGCCATCGTTGACGTAGGTGTTAATGCGCGTGATACCGTCGGTCCAGACCGGGCGGCAGAGGCAGCCCAGGTTCATGACCTCCTCGACGATGAACTTGCCCGTGAAGCCGGCGAAGAAGCCGAGCGCGACGGTGTCGACGCCCATCTTCTTAAAGGCGAAGGACACGTCGAGGCCCTTGCCGTTAGCCGTGTAGCTGGCCGAGCCGGTGCGGACGTTCTCGTCGGGCTCGAGCGGAGAGCTCGAAACCGTCATGTCGACAGCCGGGTTAGCGGTTAGCGTGTAGAACATTTACAGTACCCCCTGTATATGTGAGGGCCGCGTGGCCGGCCCATTCCAACCACGCGGTTACCTCTGATACCAAATTAGCGAGCTGCGGACTCGAGCAGTGCCTTGACCTCGGCGGCGGTGTTGCAGGCGAGCGCCTTCTCGGCGAGCTCGTCGCACTCGGCCTTGGTCCACTGGCTGATGGTCTTGCGGGCGCGCAGGATCGACGGAGCGCTCATCGAGAACTCCTCCAGGCCCCAGCTGATCAGCAGCGGCTCGAGCAGCGGATCGGCAGCGGCCTCGCCGCACATACCGACCATGATGCCGGCCTTCACGCCGCTCTCGATGATGTTCTTGAGCGAGCGGAGCACGGCGGGATAGTAAACCTGATACAGGTTGGAGATGGTGTCGTTGCCACGGTCGGCGCACATGGTGTAGCCGATCAGGTCGTTGGTGCCGATGGAGAAGAAGTCGGCGACCTCGGCCAGGCGGTCAGCGAGCAGCGAGGCGGCGGGCGTCTCGACCATGATGCCGACCTCGATGTTCTCGTTGAACTTGCGGCCCTCTTCGGTCAGCTCGGCCTTGCACTGCTCGACGAGCTCCTTGACAGCCAAGACCTCCTCGACGCAGGTGACGAGCGGGATCATGATCTTGACGTCACCGAAGGCGCTAGCGCGCAGCAGAGCGCGGAGCTGGACCTTGTACTGGTCGGGATTGGCCAGGCAGTAACGCACGGCGCGGAAGCCCATGAAGGGGTTATCTTCCTTGACCATGTGCAGATACGGAATCTCCTTGTCGCCACCGACATCGAGCGTGCGGATGATGACCGGAGCACCCTTGAGCGCGCTGGCGACCTTACGGTAGGCGTTGAACTGCTCCTCCTCGGAAGGAAGCTCAGCAGAGTCCATGAACAGGAACTCGGAGCGGAACAGACCGATGGCCTCGGCGTCGTGATCGAGCGCGTTGGGAACGTCATCGGGGTTACCGATGTTGCAGGCGATGATCTTCTTGATGCCATCGGCAGTCACGGACGGCTTGCCACGGAAGGCCTCGAGGGGCGCCTTCTCGGCAGCGAAGGCCTCGGCCTTGGCGGTGTAGGCAGCGAGCGTCTCCTCGTCGGGATCGGCCTCGACGATACCCTTGCCGCCGTCGACGACAACGGTCATACCGTTGCGCAGCGCGGTGCAGCTGTTGGAAACCGAAAGGACAGCCGGGATCTCGAGGGCGCGCGCAATGATCGCGGAGTGCGACGTGCGGCCACCGGTCTCGGTGACGATACCGGCAACGTGGGCCTTATCGATCGTGGCGGTCATGGACGGCGTAAGGTCGTGCACGACAACGACGGTGTTCTCGGGCAGGACGGAGAGGTCGACGACCTCCTTGCCCAGCAGCTCGGCCAGAATACCGGTGCGGATGTCGGCGATGTCGGCCGCGCGCAGACGGAACATCTCGTCGTCCATGGACAGGAACATGTTCTCGAACATGGTCGAGGTGTCCATGAGCGCCTGCTCGGCGCAGGTACCGCCGTCAATGGCGGCGGTGATGGCGTCGGGCATGCCCGGGTCCTGAGCCAGGACAATGTGTCCGCTCATGATCTCGGCCTCGGCCTCGCCCACCGTCTCCTTCATGTGGTCGGCCTGAGCCTGGGTCTTCTCGCAGAAGACCGAAAGAGCGGACTGATAGCGCTCCTTCTCTGCTGCCGAATCAGCAACCTCGTGCGGCTCAAACGTCAAGTCGGGATCGACGGCGACCATGACGGTGCCGATACCGATGCCCTCGGAAGCGTTGACTCCCTGATACATTCCCATTCCTCTCTCCGTGTCATGTGATAAAGCGTTTTGCCATATCCATGACAAAAGAGCGCAGCTACCTTACAACAGGTCACTGCGCCCCCAAATATGAACTTAGTTGTTCAACATGCGACCCGTTTGAGTTCTACTCGCCAAGACCGCTCTTGATGAGCTCGATGGCAGCAGCCAGAGCCTCGGCCTCGTCAGCGCCGTCGCACTTGACCTCGACCTCGGTGCCGCAGGGGATACCAGCAGCCATGAGGGCCATCGGGGACTTGCCGTTGACCTCCTTCTCGGGGGTGACGACCGTCACGTCACAGGCGTACTTGCCCATGGTGGAGGCGAACAGACCAGCCGGACGCATGTGCAGACCCTGAGGATTAACGAGGGTAGCCTTCTCAGAAACCATAATTGACTCCTTTTTTGTGTTTAACCCCTGTCGTGCATGCGGCAGGAGTCAGATTCACGACGTTGTTTATATTAACTCACATCAAACGGTTTTTCATTATGTTTCGCACGAATTGTTGGACAGATGTGTTTGTCGTCCGCTTGCTCGCCCACAGGGGGCCGGGCGCGGCCAGTGAGATTTCCTGCTCTACAGTCCTGCTCGCACGAAGAGCACATTAAGT
>USTC01000105.1 GCA_900557505.1 uncultured Collinsella sp. | reverse complement strand
ATGACGCCGCCGTGGCTGTCGACGATCCACTTGGCGATCGCAAGCCCCAGACCCGAACCCTGTGCGCCGGCATCGCGCGCGTTGTCGGCACGGTAGAACCGCTCGAACGCGTGAGCTGCGGATTCCTGGTTCATGCCGATGCCCTCGTCCTCAACGCTTATGTCGATCGTGCCCGTGCCCGCATCCGGCGCTACGCCAAACGAGATGGGCGTGCCCGCGTCCGAATACTTGGCGGCGTTTTGCACGATCACGCGCAGAGCCTGCTTCACGAGCGCCACGTCGACGGGCGCGTCGCAGCGCGGGTCGCTGATAAGCGCAGCGTCAAAGGCCAGCCGATACGTGTGCCCGGCATCGATCATCTGCGATTCTTCGCAAACCTCGCCGACCAGTGCAGCCAGGTTGGTATGCGCACGCCGCAGGACCGTGCGCCCGGCATCGCCGCGCGCCAAAAACAGCAGCTGCTCCACGAGCTCCTGCATGTGCTCGCTTTCGGCCTTGAGGGACGCGATGGATTCCGCCAGCACGTCCGGGTCGTCTTTGCCCCAGCGGTCGAGCATGTTCACGTAGCCCTGAATCACCGCGATGGGCGTGCGCAGCTCGTGGCTTGCATCGTTGACAAAGCGCATCTGCTGCAGCTTGGCCTCTTGCATCTGGCGCAGCAGGCGGTTGAGTGCGACCTCGATGCTTGCCAGGTCGGCGTCGCCGGTGGTGACGCTCGGCGAGTCGACGCTCGCGCGCTCGATGGCTTGCTCCAGCGTTTCCATCTTGCCGCCGGAGAGCTGCATGCGGCCGAGCTCGTCCACGCGCAGGGCCAGGTCGTTGAGCGGCGCCATGGTGCGGCGCACACGGCGAGCGCCGCCGAGCATATCGAGCATGCTGATGACCTGCCAACCTACAACAACGATATAGAGGGGCCAAAGTGCGATGAGGTCCTGCGCGAGGGGGAAGGTCTTGGTGGTACGCGCAAGCTCGACGGTATAGGTGAGCGTTGTCAGGTCCCAGCCGCGCGCGGGCTTCAGCGACATGCCGCGAACGGTGGCGCCGGGGATCCATCCTGCGGTAAACGCGCTGTCGGGCAGTGTCTGGTTGTATCCATAGACGAGGATCGCCGCCGCAATCACCACCAGCAACAGATCGAGCCAGACGTAGCTCATCAGGCGGCGCCACATATAGCTCCAGTTGATGGCGCGGGCGATGGAGGTGACGCGCTTGGCCTCGGCGTTACGTGCGGCAGACATAGCCCACCCCGCGCACGGTCTGGATGATGCGGGCACCGCCGGCGTCCTCGATCTTGGCGCGCAGGTGCGCGATGTGCACGTCGACGTTGTTGGTGTCGCCCACGTATTCGTAGCCCAGCGCCTCGTGCGCAATGCGCTCGCGCGTGAGCACGGTGCCGGCATGTGCCATAAGCAGGAGGACGTCGAACTCGCGGGCGGTCAGCACGATGGGCGAGCCGCCGACCGTGACTTCGCGGCGGTCGGGATCGAGCGCGACCGAACCCACGGTGAGCGCGGCGGGGGAGGGCGCGGCTGAGGTCTTGGCCGAGTCTCCAGCCGGGGGTATCGCAGCGGCACCCGTAGCGCCCTCCCCGGCCCCAACGCCGCCAACGCCCGAAGCCGCCCGCACGGCCTCCGAGCGCTTCAGCGCAACGCGGATCCGTGCGAACAACTCCTCAATCGCAAACGGCTTGGTCAGGTAATCGTCGGCGCCGGCATCGAGCCCGGCCACCTTGTCCATCACGGCATCTCGCGCGGTGACCATAATCACCGGCACATCCTTGTGCTTGCGGACACGCCGCAGGACCTCCATGCCGTTGAGCTGTGGCAACAGCACATCGAGCAGAATCAGATCGTAGTCGCGCTCCAGCGCCAGGTCCACGGCGGTGCGGCCGTCAGCGGCGTGCTCCACCTGGTAGCCCTCGTGCTCCAGCTCGAGCGTCACAAAGCGGGCGATTTTCTCCTCGTCCTCTACGATCAGGATCCGTGCCATGTGTGCCCCCGTCTGCGATTACTTGTCGTCGTTCAGATTTTGCTTGATGTCGTCCGCGGCGTCGGCGGCGTGATTCATAAGGTTGTTGATGCTGCCGGGCACGTCGCCGTCGCGCATGCCAAAGAACAGGCCAATCAGCATCAGCCAAATCGTAGCGCCCCAGGCAAACAGGGCGATGATGGGGATCAGGATGGGGATGTTGAGGATGATCGCATCGCGGCGCGTGGCGATAAACTTGGTGTCCAGGCTCAGGCGGAAGAGCTTTTTGAGGTACTCCCACACGCTGTCCATCTTCTTGGAGAAGTCGGTCTTTTCGCTCGACTTCTCGTAGGCTGCCTGCGCGGCGACCATCTCGGCCGAGGGCTCATCGACCGGCACGGACTCGGTGGCGGCGTGCGCCGATGTGGTCTGCGTCTTGCCCTGCGAATCGAGCCAAATGATGGCGTCCAAAACGTTGCCGTCGGCGGCGTCGAGCGCGGCCTTGGCATCGGTGTAGCTCACGTTGCACTTTGTGCGGATGGTTTCAACTTTTTCGAGGTCGTCCATGACCTGTCCTTTCGTTCGATGGGCGCGACGCCGGGCGATCTGCCCGGGCGCGAGCGTTGCGTTCGGCGGTCTGCGTTGCGCGGCGCCGCCCCGCCCTTGGTCGAACTCTATAGTGCAGGTTATAGATTAAGCGATTCTTGAGCCAAGATTAATGTTGGATGAGTTTTTGGGTGGGATGAAGTTGATATTCAAGGGAGGCGGCCGTTTGCAAACTTTCCTCGTGGAGTTCCGTATAGAATGGCTTCGACTGCGGTAAAATGACCTTAGTAAACCCGCCCGGCCTCTGCTCTCGAGCATGCACACTGGCGGGTCTTCTTTTATGCATCGAGCACAGAAGCACCATGGGGGGAATACAAGAAGCCCTGGCTGACCTTCGAGGAGCAGGCCGACCTGCTCATAGTCGAGCGCGGCCTGGTGGCAGACCGCGATGACCTTATCGCTCACCTCGCAAACGTTGGCTATTACCGCCTGAGCGGCTACTGGTACATCTTCAAGCGCAAGCCAGAGGCAGACGAGGACGGCGACAAGGACGAGCGTTTCGTCGAGGGCACGACATTCGACCAGATCTGGAAGCTCTATACCTTCGACAGGCAGTTCAGGCTCATTGTCTTGGACGCCATCGAGCGCGTCGAGGTGTACTTCCGCACGCAGCTGGCCTATGAGCTCGCGGGCAAGACCGGAGCGTTTGGCTTCTTCGACCGCGAGAATCTCCCGCGCCTCGAGGGCGATGCGTACAGCGAGTTCATCGAACGATGCACCGAGGAGCTTGACCGCTCGCGTGAACCCTCCGCCATCCACTTCAAGGAGGCCTACGGCGACGCGCATGACCTGCCGCCCTACTGGATTCTCGTGAACCTGATGGACTTCGGCACGATGCTTCGCCTCTACAACGGCGCGTCGGTTGACATCAGGAACAGAATCTCTGGGGACCTGGGCGTGTCGTCGCGCGTGTTGAAGTCGTGGCTCGTGGCCATCAACACCGCTCGCAACATATGCGCACACCATGGCCGCCTGTGGAACAGAGGGTTTGGCGCCAGGCCGACCATCCCCACCAAGTCGAAGTATCCAGAGTGGCACGAGCCGTACCAGGCGCGGCCGGACAACATGTTCGGCATACTCACCATCCTGAGTTACCTGCTGGAGCGTATCGCCCCCGAGACGGGCTGGCGCACACGCTTGTTTGAGCTGCTGGACAGGCTGGATCCCGACGAGTTGCGCCGCATGGGGTTCGCGGAGGGTTGGCAGGGATGCCCGCTTTGGGAGCCGTATCTGCCCGCTGCGGCGGTGCCTTCGGACGAATAGGGCTGGGGTGCAGCGGTTGTCGCGCTCATGGCGGCAAGGTGGCCTTCGTAGCGACTGCAGGCAGGCCGTTGGGATGGGTTAGCCGGTGGGCATGGTACACCTTGCCGATGGTGGTACTGCTGCACAAGAGCTATGCCGTCCGCGCTGGACGATGGACCGGTTGTGCGCGGTGGAGCGAGGTGCGGTAGCAGGCGAGATCGCCCTGCGGTACGCCGGCAAGGCAGGCGGCCGTGGCCGCGGCCGTGGCGATAGCGAGCACGGCTTAAAGCGCGCCCGTCGCAAGGTCAAAAAGCTGCGCAAGATTGACCCCGAGCCCAGCGACAAGATCGTCCTGCTGCCCAAGCACGCCATCAATTGCTGTGGTGCAGGCCACGGCTTTGGCTATTACGACGTGGAGCCGTGCATCTTTATGCGCGACGGCGTGAAAAGGCTGGGGGAGGGTGCGCTCGCCAATGAGCGTCCGTGTGAATTGCTCCTGATGGACGATGAGCCCGCGAGCGAGATGCTGGGCTATCGTGTATGGCTCGGCGGCGAGTGGGATCTGTGCGAACGCTATCGCTTTTTGGCTGTGGTGTGCGTTCGCGTGCTGGACAGCATCCGGGAGCAGAAGGAGCTGCGCAAGTGCCTTGAGCAGGGCGATGCGGCCTGTGATATGGACGAGGACGATGCGGTTGAAGGCGTTCGCCGCGACGTGCTGTATCCCGAGGAAGTGATTAACGCCAAGCTCGGCGGCTATTGGGATGCGAGTTTGGGGCTCAACCTGTCCTGGAAGGACGAACACCGGCAGGCTTGCACGCGGATCGACAGGGCCATCGATGGCTTGTTTGCCGAGGAAACGAGGCGCTGCGCTGCGGAGCTTGGGAAGAAGCTCGAGCGCGGGTATGAGGAGCGCGGGGAATAATTAGGCGGAGGTAGGTCGCATAGGGCGCTTTCCATGAATGATTAGCGGCGACTCTGTAAAATCTGTCCGAGCGAAATGATAGAACAATAGCGTTAAACAGCATCTGTACTTTAAGGAAAAAATGGGAATCGCTTATAAGGATCTATTTGAGGCTCCGGTAGTTTGTGTGGCTAGAGGGTCTCGTCGCTAGGCTACCTTTCTTACCGAAGTCGCTTGGTTCCATGGCAGTTGCGGTTTCGCGTCCGAACATCTCAACATCAGCAGCGCCAAGAGGTTGTCTGTGCTCCTGAAGCCGTAGCCCATCTTCACCGTGACCTTGATCTTGTTGTTGATCGACTCGACCCTCGCGTTGCCGATGTCCGGCGATACGGCACGCAGAATGTCGTCGCGCCTGCGCCTGACCTTCTTCTCGACCGCGACAACCTTCGCTATCTTGCAGTAGGCGGCACGGTGGAGCCAATCGTCAAGAAGCCTTTCCGCTTCGGTGGCGTCACCTGTCCGGAAGACTGCGCACAGGTCCTCTTGGGGTTCCCATGTCCGGAACAGGCGCGACTCGACAGGCTT
>USTC01000104.1 GCA_900557505.1 uncultured Collinsella sp. | reverse complement strand
AGCGCCACCTGCGCTTCTACCTCACGCGCATTGCCACCGGCGAGCGCTTTGAGGTCCGCGGCCGTCGCTTTGTGGTTGGTAAGTCCAAGCACAACTCGTTTATGGTCAAGGGCTCCACGACGGTTTCGCGCAGCCACGCGATCTTCGTTACCGACGGTGCTACCTGCACCATCGAGGACGACAACTCGCGCAACGGTACCTTCGTCAACAACGAGCGCATCGATCCGGGCTTCCCGGTCGCACTCGTCGACGGCGACACCGTGCGCATGACCGTCTTCAACGAGTGACGAGAACTTTGCATTCGAGGTCCAGCCCGCCTAAGGGCGTGCGACCCACGTTGAGATATTCGAGAAAGGAGCGCAGATGCTTTTCGAAGGGGCCGGTTACTCCAATGTCGGCCGAACGCGCGAATCCAACCAGGATAGCTACCTGATCAAGGTCGCCTCCACCCCCGTGGGCGATGTCGCCCTGGTCGCCGTCGCCGATGGTATGGGTGGCCTTGAGTGCGGCGAGCTCGCCTCTGCCGCGGTCATCAACATGCTGTCCGATTGGTTCGACAACAAGCTGCCCGTGGCCCTGGAGGCCATGGAGAGCTCCGTCGGCGGTTTCGAGAACTTCGTCGACGGTCAGTGGGGCGGCCTGGTTCAGGACATGAACATGGCGCTGATCCGCTATGGCATGGCCGAGCATATGAACCTGGGCACCACGCTTACCGCCATGCTCGCCATCGGCGGCCGCTATTCCATCGTGCACGTGGGCGACACGCGTGCCTACGAGCTCACCGAGTCGGCAACCAATCAGCTCACCGTCGACCAGACCTTTGTGCGCCGCGAGGTCGAGGCCGGCCGCATCACCCCCGAGGAAGCCCTCACGCACCCGCGCCGTAACGTGCTGCTGCAGTGCCTGGGCTCCACCAAGGAGGTCGTGCCCGATCTGATTCATGGCAACCTCGATCGCGATGCTATCTACCTGCTGTGCTCCGACGGCTTCCGCCATGTGCTCACCGATACCGAGCTTCGTCGTCGCCTAGGCCCCGACGCCCTGGACGCCAACGCCTGGGACGCCGAGCGTCGTCGCGGCGCCTATGCCGCCTGCACCGCCGCCGACCTGGACCGCGAGGAGCGCGAGGGCTTTGAGCCCGGTTGCGTCACGCAGCGCATCGCCGAGACGGCCCAGCTCGTCATGGATCGCAAAGAGGCCGATAACGTTACCGCGCTGGTGCTGCGCGTCCAGCCTCAGGGAGGTCGATAGCCCATGCCGTCTACCAGAAGCAGGCGAGAGGTCGACGCGCGCCGTAAGCGCGTGGGCGATGTCATCAAGGGCCGCTACAAGATTCTGTCGGTGATCGGCAAGGGCGGCATGAGCCGTGTCTACCTGGCCACCGACCTGCAGCTCACCAACAAGCAGTGGGCTGTCAAAGAGGTCGACCGCAACGCGACCGACCCCACCGGCCGCCCCATCGAGCAGTCGCTGGCAAGCGAGGCCGAGCTGCTGTCCAAGCTCGATCACCCCAATATTGTCGACATCGTTGACATCGAGAAGACCGAGGACTTCATCTACGTCATCATGGACCACGTCGAGGGTACGTCCCTGGCCGACGTGGTGCGCCGCGAGGGCCCGCAGTCCGAGGAGGACGTGCAAAAGTGGATGCTGCAGGTGTGCGACGCCCTGGGCTATCTGCATCGTCAGGACCCGCCCATCGTCTACCGCGACATGAAGCCCTCCAACATCATGCTGCACCCCGATGGCTACATTAAGCTGATCGATCTGGGTGTTGCGCGCGAGTACAAGGACGAGGCTCGCAAGGACACCATCGCCTTTGGTACCACGGGCTACGCCGCGCCCGAGCAGTACGGCAAGGCCCAGACCGACGCCCGTACCGATATCTACGGCATCGGCGCCACCATGTGGCACCTGCTGGTGGGCGAGGCGCCTCCGGTCGAGTTCCCGCTGCCCAACGTTCACACCAAGAACGAGAACGTGGGCGAGGGCTTTGCCGACGTCATCATCCCCAAGTGCTGCGAGCTCGAGCGTGCCCGCCGCTACCAGGACTGCGACGAGCTGGCTGCCGACCTGGAGATCTACAAGGAACTCACCCGCGAGTTCCGCGATAAGCAGGCCCGCAAGGTCAAGACCTTCTTTGGCTGTGTCATCGCGTGCGTGGTGTGCCTGGTCGTGGGCATTGGCAGCATGGCGCTGCGCGAGTCCACGATTACCGAGAAGTTCGACTACCAGATGAAGCTCGGCCGCGACCAGACCCAGTCGGCTCCCGAGAAGGCTGAGCAAGCCTACCTCGCCGCCATTGGCTATCGTCCGGGCGACGTCGAGGGCTACGAGGGCCTCATCGATGCCTACAAGGCCGACGGCACCTTTACCACCAAGGAGAAGGCGCAGCTCGACGACGTGTACCAGCAGAACCTGACCGAGCTTGAGAATTCGAGCAGGTTCTCGGAGCTGTCTTACGAGATGGGCCGTCTGTACTGGTACTTCTACTCCTATGGCGGCAGCAAGGACGACGAGGACGCCAACCGCACCACGCGCATCAAGGCGTCTGCCGAGTACTTTAAGAACGCCGCGGAGGATCCGTCGTTCGAGAACCGCGACAAGGCCAAGATCTACAACGGCATTGCGCAGTTCACGACCAAGATCGCCATCGCGGTCAAGACCGACGACGATTCCGATTCCATGTACAAGGAGTACTGGGGCAACCTGGAGGACCTGGCCGATGAGATCGCCAGCGAGTCCAACGAGACGGTGCGCCTGGACAGCTACGCACTGATCTCCAACGCCATGGAGACCTACATGGATAAGTTCAAGGCCGCCGGCGTTAAGAAGTCGCAGGCCGAGAAGCTCTACAAGAAGGTCGATTCGGGTCTTAAGTCCGTCTCGCCCAAGGATGACGATGCCGAGCAGCGTCGCGACGAGACCATCCAGCGCCTGGAGAACGAGGTCCAGCGCAAGATCACCACGGTGTATTCCAACGCCGTCGTCGCCGAGGATTAAGGAGGGGCGAACATGGAAAACGTTTACTTTTACGTGGCGATCGCCGCGTTTGTTCTCGCGGCCGTGCTCGCCGTCGCCGCGGTGGTTGTGTTTGTGAAGATGGATGTCATCAACGCCATCCGCTTCCTCCAGGGCAAGCGCGTGCCTACGTCTGGCGAGGGCGCACGCCGTCGTACGACGCGCGGCTCGCGCGGTGCCGGCGCTAAAAAGTCCGGAAACCCCGCCCGCACCGTGCTGGGTGGTCCCGAGGGCGACGACCGCGTGACAGACATTGCGCATGAGGGCCCCGAGGGTGACGACAACATGACTACGGTGGTCGCGCCCATCAGCGACGAGCCCGCATCGGCCCGTCATGCCAAGGCACATGCCGTCACGGCGGAGAAGCCCGTCCGTGACGAGAACGACGACGAGGGCTTCGCCGGTAGCGAGACCCCGACCGAGGTGCTGACCGAGGACGATCTTGACACCGAGCGTCCGACCGGCGTGCTCGTGGAGGACGAGGAAGATTCTGAGCGCCCGACCGGTGTGCTGGTTGAGGACGAAGAGGATTCCGAGCGACCGACCGGCGTCCTTACCGAGGACGAAGAGGATTCCGAGCGTCCGACGGGTGTCCTGGTCGAGGACGACGAAGAGTCCGAGCGCTCTACGGGCCTGCTCGTGGAGGAGGACGAGGAGTCCGAGCGCGAGACGGGCCTGCTCGACGAGACCGACGAGGACTCCGAACAGGAGACCGGTCTGCTCGACGAGGGCGCCGAGGCGTCCGAATCCGAGACTGACGTACTCAGCAGCGGCGATGTTTATGAAAACATCGGTGCCGATGGTGTTGCTCAACACGAGGATGACGGATTCCGCTTCATACTCAAACAGAATGTGATCGTAGTTCATACCGACGAGTCTCTCGATCGGGTTTGCAACTAGGGAAGGAAAATCGAACGATGTCTGTGTTTGATAAACTCAAGGCGTATTCACGCAAGCCTGCTGCCGTGATTCTCGCCACCGTGATGGCTACCTCGACCATCCCCACCACCCCGATCGCCCAGGCCGTGACGGCCGCGTATGCCGCGGAGAGCTCGACGGCCGAGCCGGCGAAGGGTGCCGAGACGTCGAATAAGGGTGAGGTGTACGGTAGGTTCGATAAGGTGAACACCGTATCGCTTGGTTTTGACGCTCATCCCGCCAAGGGAACTGACGGAACGGCTTCCTGCTCCATCTCCAAAAAGGATCTTACCGAGTGGCTCGTTGGCAAGCTTAAGACTGAGGTACTGCACGATAAGACGGGCAGCTACGATGCCATCCTCAACGATGCAAAAGCAAAAGCAGAGGCAGCACATCCTGGCGCTTCGATCACCGATATCATGATTACGGACATTTCTGATGCGGTTGCGGGAAATCCGACTTCTGACAACGCTGGTGTTAAGGCTGAGATGAAGGACGGGAATCTTACCATCACCTCTAAAACCGCATGCAGTGCAAAGGTTAACGTCCCTGTTGCTTCGGTGAAGTATAAGTTTACCTACTTCTATACTGATCAACCTTCCGAGGGCTCTAAAGAGGATACCGGTACCGGCGAGTCGACTGGGGCTGAAGATGCCGGCTCGACGACCAAAGAGGAGAACAAGAAGGCTCAGCAGAAGGTGCCCACTCCTGTTCCCAACCAAGAGGGGGAGTATGCTCCCGTTGACGCAAAGAGCTACATTCTTGATGTAAATTCATCTGATATCTGGGCGAATGTTGTAGACAACCTGTCTGACAAGGCCATTGAGGGGCTTGTCTACAAGGGCGAGGATAAGTCTGTTTCCTTTGCTACCGGCGCTGTGACTTCTGGCCTGGTGCCCGAGCCTTTGGAAAATTATCAGGATTCGGATAAGTGCTTTACCGCCAAGGTCGATGCAGATACCTATACGGTAACCGTTAGCCCCGTCAAGGCCTCGAAGCATACCGACCCTGTGAGTTTTGATGTCAATTGGCTCTATCCTGACAACACTGTCGCTAAGACCACGAAAGTCACTGTGCAGCCTGTCGCGAGGGCGACGGTCAAACTTGAACTGAATGATAGCTACGCCGCCCGTATCCAAGAGAAGCAGCAGGAATTCGTCAAAGACAGCGCCAACAAGGCCGTGAAAAACAAGATTAAAGAGCAGTACGGCGATGATGTTAAGGTCGATTACTTTAGCAGTGTCACCTTTGATGGATTGAAGGTTGCGGGTGGCAGCACTAAGACTACCTTCCACGAGGCGGAAGGCGTCAAGGACGATGCTTACTCGAATTACCAAATCTAACAGTTTAGATAACGGGTGATGCCGCACCTATCCCAAGCTGCGGTAAGT
>USTC01000103.1 GCA_900557505.1 uncultured Collinsella sp. | reverse complement strand
CGCCACGTCAATGCCGTTCAAAATGCCCTGCAGCGCATAGGAGCGCTCGCGCAGCACACCGTCCAGGCCCTCGCCAAACTCGGGCGTCTGGATCTCGTTGGCATAGGTGGGGCTTACCGTGGTGATGGCATCGGCATAGCGCAGCGCGCCCAGCATGTAGTTGATGCTGCAGGCGTCGCAACGCAGCTGCGAGGCGGCCGCCGGAATGTGCGCCACGCCCAGGATGTCCTCCATCACGGTGTCGCTAAACTGGCCCTGGAACGCCACGTTGTGGATCGAGAACACGGTCTTGACGCGGTCGTACAGCGGCAGGCCCTGGTAGAACTCGCGCAAGAACACGGGCGCCAGTGCCGTCTGCCAGTCGTTGCAGTGCAGGATGTCGCACTCAAAACCGGCCGGCAGGTGCTGCAGGCTCTCGGTGATGGCCTTGGAGAAGAACGCAAAGCGCTCGCCGTCATCAAAGAAGCCATACGGATAGTCGCGCGCAAAGTAGCGCTCGTTGTCGATGAACATATAGGTGACGCCGTCGCGCTCGAGCTTCTCGAGCCCGCAGTATTCGTTGCGCCAGCCCAGGCTCACGTAAAAGTCGGAGAAGTGCTCCATCTGCGCCTTGTACTCGTCCTTGATGGTGGCGTACTTGGGTACCATCACGATGACATCGGCACCGGCGCGCACAAGCGCCGCAGGCAGCGAGCCTGCCACGTCGCCCAGGCCACCGGTCTTTACAAACGGTGCGCACTCGGCCGAGGCAAACACGATCTGCATCTTTTTGCTGGAATCAGCCATATTGTCTCCCATGTTGTTATTCGAGAATAGCCGCCAGGCGCGAACCGGGCGGCTATTCTACATGTTACGAGCGATGTTGCGGTGCCAACGTTAACGTACGATGGTGGTATCAGAAGTTAACGGAGCCTTGCCCAGCACCAGGATGTTCTCGGGCGTGCCGCGAAGCTCGGTGTTGGTGGGGACCACGTTGTTCTTGTCCAGGATGGCATTCTCAACGCGGGCGCCGCTCTTGATAATGCAGCTCTGGTTGATGATCGAGTTGGTCACCGAGGCGCCTTCCTCAACCACAACGCCGCGCGACAGGATCGAGTTGCGCACGGTGCCCTTGATGATGCAGCCGGCCGAAATGATCGAGTTGCACGCGTGGCTGCCGGTCGCATAGCGCGAAGGCGGCACGTCGTGAGGCCTTGGTCAGGATCGGGCGCTCGGGATCGAAGAGCTGGTCGGCCACGGTCTGGTCGAGTAGGTCCATGCTGCGGCGATACAGCGACTTCTCGCTAAACACGCCCACGACTTCGCCCTTGTACTCGTAGCTGCACACGTCGATGTTTCCAAAGTCGCCCTGGAGTGCCTCGAGCAGGTCCAGATAGTCAGCGGCCTGGTAGTGGTCGATGATCTCGAGCAGCGTCTCGCGGTTGACGATGCAGCAGTCCATGGACGCGTTGGCGCCGTACACGACGCCGGCGCTCACGCCCGTCAGGCGGCCGTTTTCGTTGATCTGCAGCTTGGTCTCGTCATCGACGTTGCGCGTGGCCTTGCAGTTCACCACGGTCATCTGGGCGCCGGAGTTCTCGTGCGCGTCGATGATGGTGTTGAGGTCCATGTTAAAGATGATGTTGGTGCCCATCATTACGACATAGGGCTTGTCCGAGCGCTGGAACAGCGTCTTGTTGGAGATGATGTCGCGCAGCAGGAAGCGCATGCCGCCCTTGGTGGTGCCATATGCGTTGCCGGGCACCATGAACAGGCCGCCCTTCTTGCGGTCCAGGCCCCAGTCCTTGCCCGAGCCCACGTGGTCGATCAGCGAGCGGTAGTTGCCCGGCATGACGACGCCGACGGTTTTAATGCCGGCATTCATCATGTTGGACAGCGGAAAGTCAATCAGGCGGTAGCGGCCCAAAAACGGAACGGACGCGATGGGGCGGTCCTTGAGCAGCACGCTGCCGTAGGTCGAAGAGTAGTTAGCGGTGATATAACCGATGGCCTTGCGATTGATCATCGGATCATTCCCCCTTCCCGATAACGACGTCATTTCCAACGACGGCCGTATCCTTGGTGGTATCGACAGAGCCGAGCTTCACGCCCTCTTCGACCGTGGAGTTCTCGCCCAAAATAGCGCGGCAGATGTGCGCACCGCTCTTAACGTGCGCACCCGGCAGCAGCACGGAGTCCTCGACCACGGCGCGCTCCTCGATGATGACATCGGTCGAAAGGATCGAGTGGCGAGCGGTGCCGTAGATCTTGCAGCCGTTGGAGACCAGGCAGTCGTCCAGGCGGCCGTCCGGGCCAATGTAGTGCGGCGGACGCGTGGTGATGTTGGACATGATGGGGAAGTGCTTGTCAAACAGATCGAACTCGGGGTTGTTGCCCAGCAGGTCCATCGAGGTCTCGTGGAAGCTGGCGATGGTGCCGACGTCCTTCCAAAAGCCGTGGAACTCGTAGCTGTACAGGCGCTTGTTCTCGCCGAGCAGCTTGGGGATGATGTCCTTGCCAAAGTCGTGGCTCGAGCGCTGGTCCAGAGCGTCCTCCTCAAGCGCCTCGATTAGTACGTCGGCCGAGAAGATGTAGATGCCCATGGAGGCGAGGTTCGAATCGGGCTTATCGGGCTTCTCGGTGAACTTGGTGATGCGGCCGTCCTCGGGGTCGGTGGTCAGGATGCCAAAGCGGCTGGCCTCCTCCCACGGTACGGGCATAACGCTCACGGTGAGGTCGGCGTTGTTCTCAATGTGCGTCTTGAGCATCTTGCGGTAGTCCATGCGATACAGATGGTCGCCCGAAAGGATCAGGACGTACTTGGGGTCGTTGGCCTTGATGTAGTCGAGGTTCTGCGTAATGGCGTCGGCCGTGCCCGCATACCAGGCGCCGCCGGTCTGCGTCTCGTACGGCGGCAGGATTGACACGCCGCCGTCACGGCTGTCCAGATCCCACGCCTCGCCGGAGCCCACATAGGCATGCAGCAGGTAAGGGCGATACTGCGTCAGAACGCCCACCGTGTCGATGCCCGAGTTGGAGCAGTTGGACAGCGAAAAGTCGATAATGCGGAACTTGCCACCAAAGCTAACCGCCGGCTTAGCGATCTTTTGGGTGAGTGCCCCCAATCGGCTGCCCTGTCCTCCTGCGAGGAGCATCGCGATGCATTCTTTCTTACTCATCGATTTCTCCTTCTGTCATCGATGTTCTTAAACCCATTAGCGACGGGCGCGGCGCTCGGTCGCGCCCGTCGAGTAATGCCGTGCTGGCATAAGGGAGCTCGCGCGCCTTTACGCGTGCCAGATCTCGTCGCGGTACTCGCGAATGGTGCGGTCGCTCGAGAACCAGCCGGAGGAGGCGGTGTTGAGCAGCGCCTTGCGGTTCCAGGTCTCCTGGTCGCCGTAGCTGCCCGTGAGCTTCTCCCATGCATCCACGTAGCTGCGGAAGTCTGCCATGACCAGGTCGGGGTCGTTGTTGTTCATGAGCTCGTTGTAGATGCTCTCGAAGTTGCCCGAAAGACCCGCAAAGGTGTTGTCCTTGAGCTCGTCCATCACGCGGCCCAGACGCTCGCGGTCGCCGTTGAGGGTATCCCACGCAAAGTAGCTGTTGGATGCCCAGAGCTGCTCGACCTCGGGAGCGGTCAGGCCAAAGATGGCCTCGTTCTCGCGGCCGGCCAGGTCGGCGATCTCGATGTTGGCGCCGTCGAGGGTGCCCAGCGTAATGGCGCCGTTCATCATGAGTTTCATGTTGGACGTGCCCGAGGCCTCCTTGCCGGCCGTGGAGATCTGCTCCGAGATCTCGGCGGCGGGGTAGATGAGCTGGGCGTTGCTTACGCGGAAGTTGGGGATAAAGCAGACCTTCATGACCTCGTTGACGCGGGCATCGTTGTTGATGACGTCGGCAACGGAGTTAATGAGGCGGATGGTCTCCTTGGCGAAGGTGTAGCTCGAGGCAGCCTTGCCGCTAAAGATGAAGGTCGTCGGCGTCACGTGGAAATTGGGATCGGCGATGCGACGGTTGTAGATGTCCATCACCTTCATGATGTTCATGAGCTGGCGTTTGTAGGCATGGAAGCGCTTAACCTGAACATCGAAGACGGTGTTGGGGTCGATGACCAGACCGGTCTCGGCCTTAACGTAGGCGGCCAGGCGCTCCTTGTTGGCGCGCTTGGAGGCACCCACGGCCTTCAGGAACTCGCTGTCGTTCTGGAACTCCTTGAGTTTTTCCAGCTCAAAGGCGTCCTTGAGCCAGCCGTCGCCAATGGCATCGGTGACGAGCTTGGCATAGGTGGGGTTGGCCTCGGCAAAGAAACGACGGTGCGAGATGCCGTTGGTCTTGTTGTTGAATTTCTCGGGCGTTAAGGCATAGAAGTCCTTGAGCACGATGTTCTTGATGATGTCGGAGTGGATCTTTGCCACGCCGTTGACGCTGTGGCTGCAGATCACGGACAGGTTGGCCATGCGAATCTCGCCGTCCCACAGAATGGCGGTCTGGCGCAGACGCTCCTGCCAGCCCTCTTGCGTGGTGTCGAACGACTCGTGCCAACGGCGGCTGATCTCGTCGATGATCTGGTACACGCGGGGGAGGAGCTTGGAGAACGTGCCGATGGGCCACTTCTCCAGAGCCTCGGGCAGGATGGTGTGGTTGGTGTAGCTCACGACCTGCGTCACGATGTTCCAGGCGTCGTCCCACTCGAGCTTCTTTTCGTCGATGAGGATGCGCATGAGCTCGGGGCCGCACATGGCGGGGTGCGTGTCGTTGGTGTGGATGGCAACAAACTGCGGCAGCAGCTCCCAGTTCTCGCCGTGCTCCTTCTCAAAGGTGTCGAGCAGGCTGTAGATGCCGGCCGAAACAAACAGGTACTCCTGCTTCAGGCGCAACAGACGGCCGTGCTCGCCGGCGTCGTTGGGGTAGAGGATAGCGCTGATGGCCTCGGCCTCGGCGCGCTCGGCATCGGCCAGGGCGTAGTCGCCGCGGTTGAAGGCCTCCAGGTCAAAGTGCTCCTCGACCGGCTCGGCGGCCCAGACGCGCAGCTTGTTGACGGTCTCGCCGGCATAGCCCACCACGGGGATGTCATAAGGGACGGCCAGGATGTCCTGTGTGTCCACCGTGCGGTAGAACGTGCGGCCGTTCTCCTCAAAGCCCTCAACATGGCCACCAAACTTGATGGTCACGGCCTTGTCCTGACGGCGGACCTCCCAGGGATAGCCGTGGGTGAGCCACTCGTCGGTGGCCTCGACCTGGCTGCCGTTGACGATCTCCTGCTTAAACAGGCCGTAGCGGTAGCGCATGCCGTTGCCGTAACCGGCGATGCCTTCGGCTGCCATGGAATCTAGGAAGCATGCGGCCAGACGGCCCAGGCCGCC
>USTC01000102.1 GCA_900557505.1 uncultured Collinsella sp. | reverse complement strand
CGGAGCGTTTGAGCTGGAGTAGGACCGATTACTGACGGAGGGCGATCAGCCCGTCATGTAGAACGGAATAAAAGTTTGTGAGGCCCTGGCCGTTTGGCCAGGGCCTCATTTTGTAAGGATGGGCTATTTGAGAAGCTGAGCCATGGCGTTGACGAATTTTTGTACTTGGAGGGTGGGCTCGAGCGGGTAGTGCAGAAAGACCGGCACCTCGCGGCCGCACAGGAACGGTACGCCCACAAAGGCCGGGTGCACGCCCGACCATGCGCCGCAGGTGAGCACCGCGTCGCCCTTTTCCTCCGCCTCGTTAAAGAGCGCAAAGTCAAAGCTGTCCGCGTCGATCACGTCCACGCCGCCGTCTGCCAAAAGATCGATACGCAAGCTATCCATGGCATCGTTGCCGTGACGGAGCACGCGCAGGCGCATTCCCTCCAGGTCGGCGACCGTAATGCGACTCTTGCGCGCAAGCGGGCTTGTACGCGGTACGTCGATATAAAACGGCACGTTGACGATGCGGAGCTTTTGGCAGGTGTCGCCCCAGCGCGGGGTCGAAAAACTCGACTGCACCACATCTACCTCGCGACCAAGGCTGCGCATGACGGATTCGCGCTCGTCATAGAGGTCGCTTACCGGCACGATCTCAAATCGCAGCGATGGCTCCAACTCGTGCACGCCCGTCCACATCGAAAGCGTCTGACGCCCCGGGCACATCATCGACACGCCCAGGCGCACGGCACCGCCGTCACCCGCCGCACGTCGGGCACGGCGCAGGGCGTCCTCGGACTGGCGCATGATCGAGCGCGCGTCGTCCACCAGCAGAGCACCCGCCGGCGTCACCTTGACGCCCGAGTGCGAGCGCTCGAACAGCGTGATGCCGAACTCGGCCTCGAAGCCCGACACCTGCTTGACGAGCGCCGGTGTCGACACGCGCAATTTTGCCGCCGCACGCGAGAAGCTTCCCAGCTCCGCGGCGGCCGATATGGCCTCAAGTCGTCGATCGTACACGTCAATCTCCCGTTTTCGTGCCCGTGGCCGCATGGTGCCACAGGGGGTTGTTTTCGCAGGTCACGCGCTCAATTGAGAATAAACTGCATCGCACAGTGTAAACCTACGATTAACGCCATTCTAACAAATATGCAATTCACCTGCGCAAATGCAAAGCATACGATAACCAGCGAAAACCACGTGGGTCGGTTAATGGGAGCGACCCACCGGGAGGCACAAGAAGGGAAGTTCCTATGAGCAATTGGCTTAAGCTCGAGGGCGATGTCTGCGCCGTGACTGGCGCACTCGGCGGCATGGGCGCCGAGATCTGCCGCGAGTTCGCCCGCAATGGCGCCAACGTCGTCATGCTCGACCTGGACGAGGAGAAGGTCAAGGCCGCTGCCGCCGACCTCGCTGCCGAGTTTGGCATCCACGCCGAGGGCTACAAGATGAACGCCACCGACGAGGCCGAGGTTCAGGCCGCCGTCGACGCCACCATCGCCGACTTCGGTCGCGTCGACGTCCTCGTCAACACCGCCGGTATCCTGCGTTTCGCAGCCATGGAAGACCTGCCGCTGAGCGACTGGGAGCAGGTGCTCAACGTCAACCTCACCGGCTACTTCATCACCTCGCAGCGCTTTGGTCGCGAGATGATCAAGGCCGGCCAGGGTCGTCTGGTGCACATCTCGACCGTCGCCAGCCACTCCCCCGAGACGTTCTCGGGCGTGTACAGCTCTACCAAGGCCGGCGTCAACATGATGTCCAAGATGCTCGCCGCCGAGTGGGGCCCCTACGGCGTGCGCTCCAACTGCGTCGAGCCCTGCTTCGTCAAGACCCCGATGTCGGCCAATTTCTACGCCGACCCCGAGGTCGAGAAGAGCCGCAGCCGCCTAATCGCCACGCGTCGCATCGGCGAGGTCAGCGATATCGCCAACGCCGTCATGTTCCTGGCGTCCAAGCGCTCGGACTTTACCACCGGCGACGCCATCAAGGTCGACGGCGGCTTCTCCAACATGATGGGTGACCTCACCGCCAAGCCCGGCGGCCGTCGCGCCTATGCCGACAACTACCTCAAGAACAAGGGTGTCGAGCTCTGGTCCGATGAGTCCGGCGTCGCCAAGCCGACTGACCAGTAAACCAACCTGACAGGGAGGCCCCGCGGACACGACCGCTCCTCCCCCGTATCGATTAGAAAGAGTCCAATGGCTTCCACCAACTCCAACAAGGGTCGCGCCGTCGTGCTTTCCGCCGCGTGCGTCACCATGTTCTTCATCAGCTCCATCGCGCTGTATTCCGTCGTGAGCAAGAACCTGCTCGCCGTCTACCCCGAGTGGTCCAGCGCTCTCACCTGGGCCTTCCCGGTCTTTCAGACCATCATGGCCGTGACGGGCATCTTCGCCGGCCGCATCTCCGATAAGATCGGCCCGCGCAACGTCGTAATCGCCGCCGCCGTGTGCTACGGCGTGGGCTGGTTCATGTCCGGCACCGTCACCGAGCCGTGGCAGTTCTACCTGTGGTTCTCGCTCGTCGCCGCCATCGGCAACGGCCTGGGCTACAACCCGGCGCTCACCACGGGTCAGAAGTGGTTCATCGACAAGAAGGGCCTCGCCTCCGGCATTACGCTCGCCGCTTCGACCGCCGGCCCCGCCGTGCTGTCCCCGGTGCTCGCCTCGCTGCTCATCCCGAGCCTGGGCATCTTTGGCGCCCTTAAGGCGCTCGGCGTCATCTTCTTTGTGACGATCGCCGCCTCCGCCCTGTTCCTGAAGGCCCCCGAGGCCGGTTGGCTGCCCGAGGGCTTCGAGGCCCCCAAGGGCGGCGCGCACGCCGGCACCTTCGGTGACCTCACCCCGGGCGAGATGGTCAAGACCCCGCGCTTCTGGGTCCTCATCGTCACCTTCGCCTTTGCCGCCACCGCGGGCACCCTGCTCGTGGGCAAGGTTGCCTCCATCGCCGCCGTCCAGCTCTTCGCCGACCCCACGAGCGCCGCTGCCGTCGCCCTCGGCGGCGTGGTGGTCTCCGTCAACACCTGCGCCAACCTGGTTGGCCGCCTGTCCTTTGGCCAGATCATCGACAAGCTCGGCGCCTATAAGTCGCTGCTCATCAGCCTTGTCGTCACCATCGTCGCCCTCGTTATCATGTCGATGAGCTTTACGCAGAGCATGTTCTTCGTGGCGCTCGCCCTGCTCGGCTTTAGCTTTGGCGCTCTGCTCGTCATCTACCCGCCGCTCACCGGTGGCGCCTTTGGCACCAGCAACATCGGCGTCAACTACGGCATCATGTTTTTGGGCTACGCCGCTTCCACCTGGATCAGCCAGCCCATCACCGCCGTGCTGTATCACGCCGAGGCCGGCAGCGCCGCCTACCAGCAGTCCTTCTACGGCGCCATCGTGATCGCCGCCATCGCCGTCGTGCTCACCGTCTACATGATGGTCTCCGACAGCAAGAAGAAGTCCGCCTAGTTTTACCGATGCGACAAAGGGACAGCCCCTTTGTCGCATTCCACCGGTCACCAGTATTAAGGAGTCGAAATGTCTGAGCTCAACCCCGTCCGCATTGCCGTTATCGGCGCCGGCGCCATGGGCCGCAACCACATCCGCTTTGTCACCGAGGAGCCCGAGGCCGAGCTCGTCGCCATCGCCGACGCCTTTGAGGGCGCCCGCGCCACGGCCGAGGCCGCCGGCGTGCCGTTTTATACCGATCCCGCCCAGATGATGGACGAGGTCAAGCCCGAGGCCGTCATTATCGCCACCCCCAACGACCTGCATCTGGGCGTTGCCCGCGAGGCCGTGAAGCGCAATATTGTGCCGCTGGTCGAGAAGCCGATCTCCAACGACCTCGAGGATGCCCAGGCCTTTGCCGCCGAGGCTGAGACCGCCGGCGTGCCCGTGCTCGTGGGCCAGCACCGTCGCCACAATCCCTTCGTCAACAAAGCCAAGGAGATCATCGAGTCCGGCGAGCTGGGCAAGCTCACCGTGTCGAGCTTCCACTACATGATCTATAAGAATGACGAGTACTTCGATGTCGAGTGGCGCCGCAAGAAGGGTGCCGGCCCGATCCTGGTCAACCTGGTGCACGACGTCGACCTGCTCCGTTACCTGCTGGGCGAGCCCGTTGCCGTCCAGGGCATGCAGTCCAGCGCCGCCCGCGGTTTTGAGACCGAGGACTCCGCCGTGGTCAACGTCCGTTTTGCCGATGGCGCGCTTGCGAGCATGACCATCTCCGACGCCACCGCCAGCCCCTGGAACTGGGAGGCCACCGCTCGCGAGGATCCGCAGTACCGCCCCTTCGACGCCGACGCCTACTTTATCGGCGGAACCCTAGGCGCCCTGTCGCTGCCCCGCCTGCACCAGTTCTCCTACGACGGCGCCTCTAACTGGCACAAGCCGCTGCAGATGGAGATTCCGGCCGTGGACCCGGCACTGCCGCACAAGATGCAGCTCAAGCACTTTGTGAAGGTCGTCCGCCGCGAGGTCGAGCCCGTCGTGACCCCCGCCGACAACGTTAAGACGCTCACGCTTCTCAACGCCATCAAGGAGGCCGCCGAGACCGGCCAGCTCGTCGAGCTGTAATGCCTTAAGAGCGACCGCGGCAGAAGCCCCATGCCGAGCCCCTCAGTCCGTCACCAATAAGCCCCTCTTCTTTGCCCCGCGAGCAGCCTCCTGCCCGCGGGGCATTTTGCTACCTTGCCGACGATTTTTCTGGGGCGGGGGCTATTTTGTACTTCGGCTTGATTCGTTCGCCACGAAATAGGCCTATCTACTACGTTTAACCGATCACCCTCAACCATACCGAATTTCGCGAAATAAAAACCGCAGGTAAACGGCTTGCCGATTTTCGGAAAACCCAGGCATGGTCGGCCCCTACGGGCAAAACGTAGTAGATAGGCCGTTTTCATGGCGCGGCCCCAAAACAGCCTTTTGGGACGGATGGTATCCTTGGTAGCCCTGTGCTGCAAACGCACCTTAAACGCAAGGAGTCCCATGGATCTTATCGCCCAGCTCGCCCGCGAGCTCAACCTTAAGGCCGCCAACATCGAGGCAGCCGTCAAGCTCATCGACGAGGGCAACACCATCCCCTTTATCTCGCGCTACCGCAAGGAAGCAACGGGCGGCATGGACGACGTCGCCCTGCGCGCACTCGACGAGCGCCTGTCTTACCTGCGCAATCTTGAGCAGCGCAAGGAGGACGTCATCCTGCTCATCGACGCCCAGGGCAAACTCACGCCCGAGCTCGAGCAGCAGATTCGCGAGGCCACGCAGCTCCAGCGCGTCGAGGACCTCTACAAGCCCTACCGCAAAAAGCGCATGACCCGCGCGCAGAAGGCCCGCGAAGCCGGCCTGGAGCCGCTTGCTAACATGATCATCATGCAGGCATCCGCCAAGG
>USTC01000101.1 GCA_900557505.1 uncultured Collinsella sp. | reverse complement strand
GTATGCCGAGATGGTTCCCATGCTCGAGCGCATTGAGTCGCAACGCCAGGAGCTCAAGCGCCAGATGGCGGTGCTGGCGGACAACGACCGCATGCGCCGCGAGTTCACGGCCAATATCACCCATGAGCTCAAGACCCCGCTTACGGCAATCTCGGGCTATGCCGAGCTCATTGCGAACGGCATGGTCGAGGGTGAGGACGACCTGCGCACCTTCGGCGGCCGCATCTACCGTGAGGCGGGCCGTTTGGCGGCGCTCGTCAACGATATCCTCACGCTTTCGAACTTGGATGAGGCCGAGCGTGCGAGCGATGGCGAGGCGGTGCCCATTGGCTCAACGGAGCCCATTGAGCTTTCGCGTGCTATCTACGCGGTCGAGCAGCGTCTTGAGCAGGTCGCTCGCCAGGCAAATGTGACGATAGGCCATGAGACCAAGCCTGTGGTCGTCGAAGGCGTATCGCGTCTGATCGATGAGCTCATCTATAACCTGGCGAGCAACGCCATTCGCTACAACCGGCCCGGCGGTACGGTGACGTTGCGGTGCGGAACCAACGACGACGGGCGCCCGTATCTGTCGGTTGCCGATACTGGCATTGGCATTGCGCCCGAGGAGCAGGGTAAGGTATTCGAGCGTTTCTATCGCGTTGACAAGAGCCGTTCTAAAGCGCGCGGTGGAACGGGTCTGGGTCTGGCCATCGTCAAGCATGCCGCCCTGTATCATCACGCCTCGCTCGATCTGTCGAGCGAGTTGGGGGTGGGGACCACCATCACGGTGACGTTTCCCATGCAACAGGACGAGCAGTTCGTGTAGCGGTACTGCAAACATGTGAATTTCACGCCGCATCGGGGCTGCCGGTGCGGCGTTAATGTTGCGCAACAATGGTGTAAGCGCTGTATCTTATGTATAGAGTTCGGACATGGCAAAAAGATGCGATATCATACGAGCAGTTTTGTCGATATGAACTAGGGAAATGAAAGGCAAGCTGCATGACCCTTCTCGAACTGTTCCAGCTGCTTAAAAAGCACCTTAAGCTGGTCATCGCCCTCCCGGTGGTCTGCGCGATCGCCATGGGCGTCGTCTCCTTCACTATGATGGACAACACCTACACCGCCACGACGAGCATGTACATTCTCGCCAAGACCGATGGCAGCCAGACGAGCTACTACAACGACCTGTCGGCGAGCCAGATGCTCTCCAACGATATCGCGACGCTGCTCGATAGCGACAGCGTCAAGAGCGGTGCTGCTAAGGAGCTGGGTCTTTCCAACTTGGATGATTACAAGGTGAGCGTTACGAGCGAGACCACGACTCGTGTCATTTCGCTGTCCGTGACCGGCGACAGCCCCGACGGTGCCGCCGCTGTCGCTAACGCCATTGCCAATTCGGTGTCTACCGTGGCTCAGGACGTTGACGCCGCTCAGGCCGTTAACGTGATCGATAAGGCAAAGATTCCCAACCAGCCCAGCGGCCCCAACCGCAAGCTCTACATCGCGGTCGCCGCTCTGGCCGGCCTGTTCGTCGCCGTTGCAATTGTCGTGTTGCTCGACATGCTCAATACCCGCGTCCGCTCCGTTGACGATGCCGTCGAGCTGCTCGGTGTACCCGTTATCGGCCGTTTCCCCGTTGTGAAGGGCGGTAAGTAATTCATGGCCCGTAAAAAGAAAACCAGCGATACCCTCGCCTTTAGCAACGCAGCCAAGACGCTGCTGGCAAACATTCGCTTTGCGAGTGTCGATACGCCGATCAAGTCCATTACCGTGACGTCCTCCATCCCTAACGAGGGCAAGTCCACCATTGCGGTCAATCTGGCTCAGGCCATTGCGACCAGCGGCAAGAGTGTCCTTCTCGTCGAGTGCGACATGCGTCACCGTACGCTTGCCAACCTGCTGGGCCTCCGTCATTCCGGTGGCCTGTACGCCGTCCTTTCCGACCAGATGTCGATTGACGAGGCTGTCGTCGAAACCGGTCAGCCCAACTTCTTCTTCCTCGATGCCGAGCCGCGCATTCCCAACCCGGCTGACATTATCGCCTCGCGCCGCTTTGCCAAGTTGGTTGCCGCGCTGGAGGAGAAGTACCAGTACGTCATTTTCGATACGCCGCCCGTGGGCACCTTTGTCGATGCCGCCGAGGTCGCCGCGATTACCGACGGCACCATCTACGTTGTCCGTGAGGACTTCGCCAAGCGCAACGAGATCCTTGCCGCCTTCGACCAGCTCAACAAGGCCGAGGTTAACGTAATTGGCACGGTCATGAACTGCTGTGAGACCTCGAGCCATGACTACTATTACTCTTACTATGGCGAGGACAAGGGCCAGAACAACGCTGTTGCCGGAGTTAACCCTGCTGTTGGCGGTGCCGCTGCAACGGGGACCCCTGCGAAGGCGAAGCGTTTTAAGAAATAGCAACGACGCAGATAAGAGGGCGATATGAGAGATATCCACTGCCATATCCTGCCCGGTGTTGACGACGGCGCGGCGAACCTCGAGCAAAGCTTGGCGATGCTCGAGGCGGCCCGCGCCGTCGGCGTTACGCACATGGTGTGTACGCCACACTGCCGGGACCCGTATTTTGACTTCGAAAAAATGTGGGAGGCCTATCGACTGCTTTGCGCGCATGCGGGCGATATGCATTTGCAGATGGGCTTTGAGGTCAATCATGCCAAGCTCATGGATTTGGGCGTCGAATGGGCCGATCGCCTGCATTTCGATGGCTCAAACGAGTTTTTGCTTGAGCTCTCGACGCGTGCCGATTCGTATGACTTTGAGGAATACGAGAACACGATCTACGACTTGCAGTGTCGCGGTTACCAGGTGATTATTGCCCATCCCGAGCGCTATCGTGCGATTCAAAAGGATGTGAGCGTGGCTGAACGCCTGGTCGACCTGGGCTGCAAACTGCAGGCTTCGGCGGACTTTATCGCAGGTGGACGATTCGGTCGCGAAAAGAAGCCGGCACAGCGCCTTTTTAAGCAGGGCCTGTACAGCTATATCGCGAGCGATGCCCACAACGTGGGCCACTACGATTGTCTGGCAAAAGCACGAGCGAAGTTTAGCGTGGGAGCTCATTTCCGCTAAAATTTTCCCCCAACGTTCGCATCGAATGAAGGGGCTGCTATGGATATCCAACTTAAGACGGGTTGCTTTGAGGACGCGGCGCTGGTGCGCCGCGCCGTTTTTATGGACGAGCAAGGCTACGAGAGCGAATTCGACGCTATTGATGAGGCACCGACTTGCATCCATGTGACGCTGTACGTGGACGGCGAGCTCACCGGCTGCTCACGCGTGTTTCCCGAGGAACTGGAGCGCGCGGCAGATGCAGAGGCTCCGGTTTCGCCGGCGTGCGACTTGGACGAAGGCGTCGCGGCGGGGGAGACCTACATTATGGGGCGCGTGGCCGTGCTGCCGAGCATGCGCCGTCGCGGTTTGGCGAGCAAGATTGTCGAAGCCAGCGAAGCTGCTGCGCGCGATGCCGGCGCCAAGCTCATAAAGTTGCATGCACAGGAGTACGTGCTGCCGCTCTATGCCAAGGCCGGCTACACGCAGATTGCCCCGGTGGACTACGAAGACGAAGGCCAGCCTCATGCCTGGATGGCCAAACTGCTGGGCGACAGATAGGGACGTTCCTTTTCTGCCGGCAGCTGGGGGCACTCCTTGGCAATCGACGCATGGGTGTTCCAACATACAGTTTTTCGATTCCGTATGTATATATGCGCGCTAATAGGTTATAAAATCTAAGTCTGAACATAGCAGGTCTGCGATGCGGCTCGGGCAACCGGGCCGTTTTTGCGGGCAGGGGTAGCGCGAAAGGACTGCACATGCGTCAATTTAAGACCGAGAGCAAAAAACTGCTCGACCTCATGATCAACTCCATCTACACCAATAAGGAAATCTTCCTGCGCGAGCTTATCTCCAACGCGAGCGATGCCGTCGACAAGCTCAACTTTAAGAGCCTTCAGGATCCGAGTGTCAAGCTCGACCAGGGTGACCTGGCCATTCGTGTCTCCTTTGATAAAGATGCCCGCACCATCACTATTTCGGATAACGGTATCGGCATGACCGCCGAGGAGCTCGAGCGCAACCTGGGCACCATCGCCCATTCCGGCTCCGAGGAGTTTAAGACCGAGAACGCCGAGCAGCAGGGCTCCGATGTTGACATCATCGGTCAGTTTGGCGTGGGTTTCTACTCCGCCTTTATGGTCGCCAGCCACGTGAAGGTCGTCAGCCGCGCTTACGGCGAGGAGGCCGCCCACGTTTGGGAGTCCGACGGTCTTGAGGGCTACACCATCGAGGATGGCGAGCGTGCTGAGCACGGTACCGATGTCATCCTGACGCTGCGCGAGAACGAGAAGCTCGACGCCGACGGCGAGGCCGAGACCTACGATCGCTTCCTGACCGAGTGGGGCCTCAAGAGCCTGATTCAGCAATACAGCAACTATGTGCGCTACCCGATTCAGATGATGGTGACCAAGAGCCGCCAGAAGCCCAAGCCTGAGGACGCCGGCGACGACTACAAGCCCGAGTACGAGGACTATCAGGAGCTCGAGACCATCAACTCCATGACGCCGATCTGGAAAAAGCGCAGCTCCGACGTTGAACAGAAGGATTACAACGAGTTCTACAAGTCCACGTTCCACGACTTTGATGATCCCGCGCGCACTATCAGCTTCCATGCCGAGGGCACGCTTGAGTACGATGCGCTGCTGTTTGTGCCGGGTCGCGCCCCGTTCGATCTGTACAGCAAGGACTACGAGAAGGGCCTGGCGCTCTACAGCTCCAACGTGCTGATTATGGAGAAGTGCGACGACCTGCTGCCCGACTACTACAACTTTGTGCGCGGCGTCGTGGACTCTGCCGACGTGACGCTCAATATTTCGCGTGAGACGCTGCAGCAGAACCGTCAGCTCAAGGCCATTGCCAAGCGTGTCGAGAAGAAGATTACCGCCGATCTCGAGGACATGCGCGACAACGACCGCGAGGCATACGAGAAGTTCTTTGAGAACTTTGGCCGCGGCCTTAAGTACGGCATCTACTCGAGCTACGGCATGAAGGCCGACGAGCTCGCCGACCTGTTGCTGTTCTGGTCTGCCAAGGAGCAGAAGATGATTACCCTTGCCGAGTATGCCAAGGGCATGCCCGAGGGCCAGAAGGCAATCTACTATGCCGCCGGCGATTCGCGCGAGCGTTTGGCCAAGATGCCCGTCGTGAAGGGCGTGCTCGACCGCGGCTACGATGTACTGCTGCTGACGCAGGACGTGGATGAGTTCACCTTCCAGGCCATGCGTGAGTACGTGGCTGCCGATATGCCCAAGGTCTACGATGCAACTTGCAACGTGGAGGTAGTGATTATACCGCCTCATTAATCGGTGCGGCTGTCAAT
>USTC01000100.1 GCA_900557505.1 uncultured Collinsella sp. | reverse complement strand
CGACGGCGACATGGCCGCCGCAGTCATCGACCGCATCGTGCACCACGGAAGGATCGTCAGGTTCCGTGGCGAGTCGTACCGCCACAGCCACTCCCTGATGAGATAAACGAAAAGAGGGGAACCAGCCGGACCGCCGGTGACGGTGTCCATTTTGAACGCCGATGGTGTTCAGATTAACTGGTGACGACACGCAGATTTATTTGACGAAAGACAGATCTTCGAACCGTATCTGCGGTCCACCGGCGGCTTGGGGGTGCAGTCCTCCATGCGCGCGTACCTCGCGACCGTGGAACGGTCCACGTGGAGCCTGCGCGCTATCTCGGCATGGGGTACGCCCTGCCTGTCGAGCCTCCTGATATCTTGCTGTTTGGGCATCGGTATCGTCAATATCCTTTCCTTCCCGAGTCCCGCCGGCTGCAACCGGCGGATGAGCCGTTGTTTCGCAACTCGGGAATATAACAGGCGAGGCGGGCCGGTGCCCCTTTCCATGAGGGGACATCCTGCCGATCATGTGGGAAACCAGCTGCCTACACTGCGAGAAAACGCTGCCGAACCTGTTGGAAAAACATTGAACATAAACAGCAGGCGCTGGAGCAGGCCATATCCTGGGTCGCCAACCATGGCGGCACCGAGGGGCTCGTGCACCACAGCGATCACGGAATCCAGTACATCGGCCTCGTGTACACCACCAGGGTCAGGGAGTTCGGCATGCTGCCATCGACCGGCACGGTCGGCGACCCCTACGACAACGCCATGGCCGAGTCCGTCAACGGAGCGTACAAGGCCGAGCTCGTCTGGCGGCGCAAGCCCTTCGCCGATCTGAAGGATTTGGAACTGGCGACGTTCCGATGGGTCTCGTGGCGGGGACTCGAAGCGACTGCACCAGTCCCTGGGCTACAGGACACCGGAAGCGGTGGAAACCGAGTATTATGCGAACCAAGCGGCACAAGCCGCCTCACTGTAAGGGCGGAACAAAGATCAGGCCACTTCAGAGTTAGATGTCGGGGAGTTGTGGCTGCGAGATAGATGTCAGAGCTGGTAAAGCTTGATCTATTCGCAAAACTTACTGTTTCTATTATAGAACAGTAAAAGGAGGAACTTCGAAAATGGAGTATGTTGTCGTTGGAATATGCATTGTGGCGGTGGTAGCCATTGTTGCTTTGCTAACTTATAATAGGGGGCAGCGAGTGAGTTCGCCCGAAGGTGAGGATAAATTTGATAAGGATAGCGGTACGATAATTACAAAGCAAACCAGCGAATTATCTCAGTCAGATCAAAAGCTCAATGAACTTGTTATTCAGATGGAAATGCTCCCTGCAGAAGAAATACCGGGCGAGAGTAGGCTGGTAGAGATAACTGATAGTAAAGTTCTGGCACGGGTGAATAATCTTGTTCCCGGATTGGCGCAAGCTAGTGTAGCTGGGAAAAATGCAGTCCAAGCTGCAAAAGCGGGAAACGAAGTATTATATCGTGCCATAATTCCGGCTGGTGCTAAGCTTACCAATTCCCAGGCTATGGAAGGAGCGGTTCGAGGATTTTATCGCGGTGCTGATGGAATTCAAGGTCATGCAGATCTTGTGGCAGTTCAAGCTCAAAAAGGAACTGCTGTAGCAGCAAGCACTGCAGCGGCAGCTATGGGAGTTGCGTCAATGGTTGTCGGGCAGTATTACATGACGCAGATAAATGCGGGATTGGGTGAAATCAGCGATGGTATATCTAAAATATCTGATTTCCAAGACAACGAGTTTCGAAGCCGAGTTTTTTCACTCGTTGCTCATGTTAAGAAGATTGCTGATTTTCAAGTAGAGATCCTTGAGAATGATGAATTGAGGCTGTCAAAGATTGCACAGCTCGATAGTCTGGAAGAAGAATGCACGCAGTTGCTTGGTCAGGCCAATTTAACATTGGCTGGCTATTCAAAGAAAAGCGATCTGGATTATGCAGCCTATGAAAAGGAATTAAAAGAAGCGCAAAACTGGTATACGTACCAGAAAGCATTACTTGATGTTCTGTATAAGATTTCCGACTTGAGGTATACGCTTCATATGGGGGCTGTATCAAGAGAGCAGTGCGTAGCGCTATTGCCAACATACACAAAGCAGGTGGAAGATACTCAAGCCTTATTGACTGGGTGGCATCAGACATCCGTAAAACGATTAGGCATTGATACCGATGAAATCAGGCGTAAAAGAGCTGGTTTCGATGGGGTTATTCATTTTCTTCCCGGATTATTTAACGACGAACTTAATTTCAGGGCGATTGACGAAAAAACAGTGGACATGATAACGGCTCAAGCGTCAGCGAAATCTATTGAATATCCGAAGGATAACAGTGAACTGTACGCCGAGGATGTGCAACTGATTTCAAAAGACGGTAAAATCTACTACTTACCAATGGATAAGGCAGAATGAATGTGAAAGAAAAAGGATCCTCAGTACCGGCAATGAACTGCGCCCCGTTTGTTGGACGTTGTTAATTAGGATACAGCCCTAGACCGCGAGGGACATGCTCCGGAACTCCTCCGGGGTGCGTCCCTCGAGTCGTATCTGGCGCCGTCTGGTGTTCCAGTGCACGATGTACGCGTCCGGCTCGTGCTTGAACCGCTCGTACGAGTCGAACTCGCGGCCGCGGTAGAACTCGTCCTTCAGGTGGCCGAACACCTGCTCGGTCGCCGCGTTGTCCAGGCAGTTGCCCTTGCGGCTCATGGACTGGCGGATGCCGAGGCGTTCGAGCTCGTCCCGCCACCATTGGTGCTGGTACTGCCATCCCATGTCCGAGTGCAGGATCGGCTCCGCGCCGGCGGGCAGGCGCTCCGCGAGCATGGCGAGCAGGCGCTTCTGCTGCCCGAGGTCCGGACTGCGGCTCACGTCCCAGGCGACGATCTCCTTGCTGGCCATGTCGTACACGGGAGCGAGGTACGCCTTGGAGCCCGCGACCTTGAACTCGGTGACGTCGGTGCCGAGCTTGGAGAACGGACGGGCCGCGCCGAAGTCGCGTCTGAGCAGGTTATGCACGTGATCGCCCGTCTCGCCCCTGTACGAGTCGTAGCGTTTCCATGGGTTCCCGGAGCGGATGGCGCATCTCAGTCCCATGCGCCGCATGACCCTGAGCACGCTCTTGGCCGACACTCGTTGCCCGAACTCGTGGACCAGGCACATGCGCACCTGCCGGTGGCCGCACCCGTTCGGCGTGCGTCCCCAGATCTCGCCGACCAATGGCTCGAGATCGGCCCGCGTCACACGCTCCGGATGCGACAGGTGATAGAAGTACGTGGATCTGGCCAGTCCCGCTATCCTCAGGAGCTGGTCGAGCCGGTGTCCCCGCCCTGCGAGCAGTCGGACGACGGCGCTTTTCTCGCGCCGCGTGACTTGTCCGCCCGCAGGGCCCGGAGTTTTTCCAGGTACGCGACCTTCGCCTTGAGGTAGGCGACCTGTTCGGCGAGCTCCTGCTCGCGCGTCGGTTCGGGCTTCGGTTTGGATTTCGAGCCTTTGGGCCTGCCCTTGGGCCTCGGTCTGAGCGCCTCCGGGCCTCCCGCCCGGTACTCGCGGCACCATCGTTCCAACGGCGCGATGCTCGCGATCGCGTACTTCGCCATGACCTCCGTCTTGGTCATGCCGTTCTCGACGCGGTCGCGCGCCGCGGCGACCTTCGTCTCCCAGTCGTAGCGTCTGCTGCCGTTGCCTCCCATGACCGCCTCCTCGCCGTTGGACCTGTACAGCATGATCCATTTTTCCGCGGTCCTCCTGGGCATGGCAAGCCGTCTGGCGAGCGTGTTCCCGCCGGCTCCGGCCTTGATGAGTTCCAGCGCCTCGCGCCGGAACCCGTCGTCGTAGTGTTTCCTTCGATCCTCACGCATACGAAAGAACCGCACCTCCGATCATCGAATCTGAATTTCTTCAGTCCAACAATCGGGGTGCGGTTCAAAGCGGGAGTAGGGCTTTCGTGGTCGGGCTGACAGGATTTGAACCTGCGACATCCTGCTCCCAAAGCAGGCGCGCTACCAAACTGCGCCACGTCCCGAAGGTGTTGAGCAGCTAAGGTCTAAACCTTGCGTGTCCCAAAGCGAAGGAAATTATAGGGGAGACTCCCCGCCTGTGCAAGCGCAGAAACCCTAGCTCCTCGAATGTGCGACAAACTGGCTATGAACCAGACCAATCACAAACGCCACCACAGCAACCGGTGCCCACGCAGCACCGATATCCGCCAGCGGAAGAACATCAAACGGCAGCCACGTGCCCACAAAGAACGCATCGCGGACCGAGGTGATCACACTCTGCACGGCGACCACGCCGCCGACCCACACCCACACCTGCGGATTTGCGTCGCAAAAACCGTGTACCAAACCCATGAGGACCAGCACGATGGCGACGGGATACAAGGCGTTGAGCATGGGCACCGAGAACATAAGGATCACGTCGAGGCCCACATTGGAGAGCACGCACGAAAACGCTGCGAACACAAAGGCGAGAACCGCAAAGGGACGGCGCATGGCCTCCTCAGAGGCCTCCGCTCCCCCTTCGACCACATACGTCTCGCAGAAGTAGCGCGAGCAGCAGCTGATGAGGCCGATGCACACGTTCATGCAGGCGAGGAAGAAGATTGCGAAGACCACGACCGTGCCGGCAAGCCCAAAGTGCATGGAGGCCGAGCGGGCGAGAATGGCGGCGCCGTTGGTGGCGTCGGACATCACGGTGCCGAGCTGCATACCGGCAAGGGCCAAACCGCAGTAGATGACGGCCATGAGCACGCCGGCGATCACACCGGAGCGCGAAATCTCAAAGGCCACGCGCTTGTCATCGGTAACACCCAACTCGTGGATGGTCTCGGCGATGATGATGCCGAAGGCGAGCGACGCAAGCAGATCCATGGTCTGATAACCGGTCAAAAAGCCCTGCACGGTAGCACCGGCATTGTAGGGAGTCTGCGGCGCGGCAGCCGGTCCCAGCGGCGAGATCACGGCAGCGCCGACAACGAGCACGATGAGCACAATGAGCGCGGGGCCCGTAATGCGCCCGAGCACGCGCGTGATAACGCCCGGACGCAGCGTGAGCGCAAACGCGACGACAAAGAAGCCAACGGCAAACACCAGGCGAGCCGTGCCGAGCGAAACGCCCTCGGGCAGTAGCGGCACCAGCATCTCGAAGGCCGTAGAGCTTGTGCGCGGAATGGCCAGGCACGGGCCGATGGCCAAATACACCGCCGCAACGAAGAATTCGCCAAACTTAGGATGCACGCGCCCAGCCAGCTCGCGGGCCGTGCCGGCGAGCGCGACGGCGATAAATCCCATAACAGGCAGACCGATAGCGGCAATCAAAAAGCCGATCATGGCAAGCGGCGTGGCCGTGCCGGCCTGAAGTGCCAGCAATGGCGGAATGATGAGGCTACCGGCGC
>USTC01000099.1 GCA_900557505.1 uncultured Collinsella sp. | reverse complement strand
CTGCTGGTCGAGGGCATCCTCCCCGAGGATCCTGTGGCCTTCGCAGCAGCTGTTTGCAACTTGATGTAGTTCGGGGATACGGCACCGTAACTAGATTAGAACGAGAGTGGATAATCTCCCACTTTTGGCTCGAATGCGGGCTTGAAGTGGGAGATTTTCCACTCTCGTTTCCTTTTGAATGATCCTTCCGTCCCCAAGGGATCATTTATTTGTGCGGGTTGTGGTTTTGTGACCTGCTGAAATTAAAGATACTGTACAACTGTACGCTAACTCATCTTCGTAGTATATTGCTACCCGCAAAACTCAATACCATTGTGCTCTGAGACGCTAAAGCGCCTACGTACAATGGTTGTCGATAGTACGATTCGATTCAACGACAGGATGGATGGTCCAAGCGTGAGTCTCGGCAGCAAACTATCCAACGCAAAGGTCTCCTTTGCGATATTTAAGCGCGACATTAAGCGACTGCTTATGAACCCCGTCGCCCTGGTGGTTACCCTGGGCGTGTGCGTCATTCCCTCGCTGTATGCCTGGTACAACATCGTTGCCAACTGGGATCCGTACGGAAATACCCAGGGCATTAAAATCGCCATCGCCAACAACGATCAGGGCACCCAGAATGACCTAGTGGGCGAGCTTAACGCAGGCGATAAGGTGGTCGACCAGCTCAAGGAGAACGACCAGCTTGGCTGGACCTTCGTCGACTCGGCGGCAGATGCCAAAGAGGGCGTCGAAAGTGGCGAATACTATGCTGCCATCGTGATTCCCAAGAACTTCTCCGACAATCTCGTCTCGATGCTCGACGGCAATTACCATCAGCCGAAGCTCACCTATTACGTCAACGAGAAAAAGAGCGCCATTGCGCCCAAGGTCACCGATACCGGTGCCAACACCATCGAGGAGCAGATCAACTCGGAGTTTGTCTCCACGGTGGGCGAGACCGTCGCGGGCATTGCCAAAGATGCTGGCATCGACCTTAAAGACAAGGCAACCCAGACCCAGGATTCGCTGGCGGGCTCGGTGTCCGAGGCGTCTGACACCCTGGGCGAAGTACGTGATTCCATCGGCGACATGAACACCGCCATCGACAAGACAAGCGGCTCGATTGCTTCGGCCGATGCTGCGTTGACGGGCCTGCAAGGACAGGCGCCCTCGCTAACGCAGGCAATCGCTCAGGGTAATGATCTGCTGGGCGAAGCTCGCACCACGGCTGGCAAGTCCATCACCTCGCTCTCCAAGGCACTTTCGGAGGGCAGCATCGTGCTGAGTAAGACATCGGCTTCTGCGAACGCCGCGATTGGCAGACTTACCGGTACGGTTACGTCCACGACCACTCGAATCGACAACTCGCTCGAATCCCTTCAGGCGACGATTGACCACAACAGCGCTGTCATCGAGCGCCTGCAGATTCTCGCTAACGATACGTCGACGGGATCGGAGGACGCCGACGCGCTCATCGCATCGACCATCAATTCGCTTCGCGAGCAAAACCAGAAGCTGCAGAGCATCAAGGATGGCCTTTCTGCACAGTCGAGCGCCATGGCAAACGACGCTACGGCAATCTCAAGCGCGAGCAACGCACTCAACGCGGCAATTCAGACCGGCACGGCTAACCTCGGTCAGGCTCAGACCGATCTGGGGCAGAACGCACTGCCGAAGGCTTCGAGCGCGCTTGACTCCTTTGCCGCCGTTTCGGGCGATTTGACCGGCATTGTATCGGGTATGACCCCCACGATAGCGAGCGCGCGCGGCACGCTGGCGCAGCTCGACGCCACGCTCAAGCAGGCAAAGACCACGCTGTCCCAAACCGACGCCTCCCTTGCCAAGGTTCAGGACAAGCTCGCGACCGCCGCCAATGACATTGCGGCGCTGCAGACCTCTGAGTCTATGGGCGAGTTGGCCGACCTCATGGACGTCGACGTCGATGACGTGGCAGATTTCATGGCATCTCCGGTTGAGCTGACGTCCAAGTCAATCTATCCGGTCAAGAGCTTTGGCTCGGGCATCGCGCCCTTCTACACCAATCTGGCGCTGTGGGTGGGCGGCTATGTGCTCATCGCCATCTACAAGCTCGAGGTCGACCGCGAGGGCATCGGTAGCTTTACGGCGCGTCAGGGCTACTTTGGCCGCTGGCTGCTGCTGGTGATCCTGGGCGCGTTCCAGGCCATTATCGTTACGGTGGGCGACCTGGTCATTGGCGTTCAGTGCGTCAATCCGCTGCTCTTTGTGCTGGGCGGCATCGCTATCTCGTTCACCTACGTCAACATCATCTATGCGCTGTCCACCACCTTTAAGCATATCGGCAAGGCAATCGGCGTCATCCTCGTCATTGTGCAGATTCCCGGCTCGTCGGGCATGTATCCCATCGAGATGATGCCCGGCTTCTTCCAATGGCTGCATCCGCTGCTGCCCTTCACCTATGGCATCAACCTGCTGCGCGAGACCGTCGGTGGCATGTACTCGTTCAACTACCTGTTTAACCTGTGCATCCTGGGCGTGTTCCTTATCATCGCGCTCTTTATCGGTCTGCAGCTGCGCCCGTTGCTGCTCAACCTCAACCTGCTCTTTGATAAGCAGCTTTCCACGACGGGCCTCATGATCTGCGAGTCCAACGACCTGCCGCGCCAGCGCTATTCGCTGCGCACGGCCATGCGCGTCGTGCTCGATTCCGATTCGTACCGTCGCGAGGTGCTCGACCATGCCGTGGCGTTTGAGCATCGCTACCCCTACTACATCAAGGGCGGTTTTGCCGCTGTGGTAGGCGTGCAGGTTCTGCTCTTTGTGCTTTCGACGGTGCTCGATATCGACAATAACGGCAAGATCATCCTGCTGGTCATCTGGATTGTCTCGGTCATTGCCATCTGCGGCTGGCTTATCAATATCGAATATATCCGCGCGAGCCTCAATACCCAGATGCGCATCTCGGCGCTTTCGGACGAGGACCTTCGCCGCGAGATGCGCGAGCACACGGCTGCCATCCCTGCCGCCCGTCGCATGTTTGGTCTCAACGCCAGCGAGCGGGGCACCAAGGACAGCGAACAGCCCACGAGCCGTCTGCCGCATATCGGTGCGCATCGTAAGGTTCAAGATGCCGACGGCGTTGACAACGTAAACGGAAACGACGGGGACACCGCCCCGCTCGGCAAGCACTCCAAAGGAGGTGAGGCATAAATGAAAAACATCCTGCACCTGTTTAAGCGCGATGTCCAAAACGTGTCTCGCTCCGTGATCGGCATGGTCGTCGTGATGGGCCTGATCATCGTGCCGTGCCTGTACGCGTGGTTTAACATCGCCGGAAGCTGGGATCCCTACGGCAATACCGGCAACCTTAAGATTGCAGTGGTCAACACCGACGAGGGTTACGAGAGCGATCTGATTCCCGTTGAGGTCAACGTGGGCGAAAACGTAACCGCCACCCTGCGCGGCAACGAGAACTTCGACTGGGTCGTCCTCAACGACCGCGATAAGGCGATTGAGGGCGTTAAGTCGGGCGCGTACTACGCAGCCGTCGTTATCCCTAAAACGTTTAGCGCCGACATGATGACGCTTTTCTCGACCGAGGTGAAGCACGCCGATATCGAGTTCTATGAGAACCAGAAGGCCAACGCCATCGCACAGATCGTGACCGAGAAGGGCTCGAGTGCCGTCCAGAGTCAGGTCAACGAGACCTTTACCAAGACCATCACGACCATCGGTCTTAAGACGGTGTCCAGCCTGCTCGATTACATGAGCACCGACCAGGTGAGCAACTTTATCGCCAATCTGTCCTCTACGCTGGGCGATTCGGTCCAGGACCTGCAAGACGTTCAGACCAGCGCAACGTCGCTGGCGGGCGTTTTGAGCTCTACGTCCGATTCACTGACATCGGCGGGTGGCATGCTCAAGCAGACGGGCACCGTTGATGAGTCGACGAAGCAGCTGATGGAGCACGCCAAGAGTGGCATCAATGATTCCAAGGAAGCGCTCAAGGCCGCCAACGATGCCGTTGACGCGGCGATTGACGGAAGCGCGGGCTCGTTCGACAACGTGTCCGCCGAGCTTGCGAAGGCATTTGATGCCGCGAATCAGCATGTTGACCTTACGGTGTCTCAGCTCAACGAAGCCGCTGCGGCCCTCGATGCGCGCGCCAAGGATATCGATGCGATGGCCGATCAGCTCCGCAGCCTTGCCGACCAGGTGAGCGATGACAAGCTCAAAGACGGCCTCAAGTCCGCTGCGACGTCGCTGGGCAGAATCGCCGTTGAGTATCGCAACAACGCCAATGAGCTGACGAACATCGCGACGTCGCTCACGAACAGCATGGCAGAGGTTAACAAGTCGCGTGCCGAGGTCGATCAGGCAATCACGGACGCCAAGGATGGTATCTCGGGCGCCAAGATTGACTACGATTCTACGTTCTCGGTTAAGGCCAAAGAGCTCAAGAAGACCATTTCGGGCGTTCTGGATTCCCTGAACGGTATCTCGGGTGACCTGGATAGTGCCGTAGACGGTCTGACCGACGCATCCGGGTCGCTCGCGAAGGGTCTCTCCAAGGCTGCAAGGCTCGTCAACAAGGCTTCCGATCAGCTGGGCGAGGCGTCGGACAAGATCAGCGCCTTTAAGGACGAGCTTGATAGCGCTCTGATCTCGGGTGACCTGGCCATGATTAAGACAATGATTGGCAGCGACCCCGAGGGCCTCGCCGTGTCGCTTTCCGGCCCTGTCGCACTCGACCGTAAGCCGGTGTATCCAATCCGCAACTACGGTTCGGCCATGGCGCCGTTCTACACGATTCTGTCGCTCTGGGTCGGCTCGATCGTACTGGCGGCCATGATGAAGGTCTCGGTTGACGATGAGCTTATCAACGAGCTCATTCCCGTGCGCCTGCACGAGATCTACCTGGGCCGTTATCTGTTCTTTGGCGGTCTGGCCTTGCTGCAGGCAACGCTCGTGTGCGCGGGCGACATTCTGTTCTTTGGCATCCAGTGCGACAACCCGTTGCAGTTTGTGCTGGCGGGCTGGGTTGCGAGTCTCGTGTTCTCCAATATCGTCTACACGCTTACGGTTTCGTTTGGCGATATCGGCAAGGCCCTCGCTGTCGTGCTGCTGGTCATGCAGGTCGGCGGTTCGGGTGGCACGTTCCCCATCGAGATGACCGGTCCCGTGTTCCAGGCGATCTATCCGTTCCTGCCGTTTACCCACGGCATCAACGCCATGCACGCCGCCATGGCCGGTGCCTACCATATGGAGTACTGGGTTGAGCTGGGTATTCTGGCGAGCTATCTGATTCCGTCGCTGGCCCTGGGCGTCGTCTTCCGCCGCCCGGTCATCAAAGCCAACGACTGGATTATCGAAAAGCTGGAATCAACCAAATTAATCTAGTTACGCGGTTTTACCAAACCGCGTAACGGCTCGACGCTGCAAACGCC
>USTC01000098.1 GCA_900557505.1 uncultured Collinsella sp. | reverse complement strand
GCCGCTGCGCGGCCAGCAGACTAAAGTCTTGAAAAATCAAAAACGCGCCCGACGGCTTTCCATCGGGCGCGTTTCCTACTCGGGCCAAATAAATTGCGTGCGGCCGGCCTCGCCGCCATCGATCAGCAGGCTCTGCCCGGTCATAAACCGGTTGGTCACGCCCACAAAGTAGATCCACTCGGCGATCTCTTGGGCGGTGGCCCAGCGCTTAAGCGGCGTGAGCTCCATAATCTGGTTCCACAGGAGTTCGTCTTCCATCACGCAACGGTTGAGCGGCGTGATAACGCCGCCCGGGTCCACACTGTTGGCGATGGCCTGCGGCGCCAGGCGGTTTGCAAGGTTTTTGGTGTAGGCGATAACGCCGCCCTTGCTGGCAGCATAGGCGGGAAACTCCGATCCCGTATGCCCGCTCGCCGACCCCACATTGACCACGGATTTAATAGCCGGCGTCGGCTTGGCGGCAAGCCCCTCCCCCACAAAGGCGTAACGCTCGGTCACGTTGATGGTTCCACACAGGTTGGCGGCGATGTCGTCGGCCGAATCCTGCGTACCGGCAACGTTGATGATTACCTGGGGTTCAAGGTCGCTTGGAAACGAGTCCGGCTCGCGGACATCAACGATCAGATGGCGGTAGCGCTCGTGTTCGATCGCCGCCGGCAGCAGATCAAAGCCCACGACCTCGTGGCCCTCGTCCAAAAAGCGCTGCACGCACGCGGCTCCGATACCACCCGAAGCGCCCGTGATCAAAACCCGCATACTTGCTCCTTAGGCGGTTGCGTGGCGCTCGAGGTACTCGGAACCCACATTCTCGCGCTCCCAGCCGCGCACGACCTTGTAGCCCACGGGGCTCAGGAAGACCTCGCACAGCAGCTCGGCAACAGCGCCGGTCAGCGAGCACATAAGGACCTGCACCCAGGTCCAACCAAAGAACGTGTGGCTTACCACAATGGCAAAGACCAGGTTGTCGATAAACTGGCCAACGCCCGTGGACACATAGGAGCGGAAGGCGAAGCTCGCAAAGTTATTCTTTTTGAGCATACGGCCGAGCGACTGGTTGAGCGTGGAGTTAACCACGGCAGAAACGAGCATTGCCAGCGAAGAGCCCAGCACCACGTACCAGGTGCCACCGATGGTGGCGTTAAGGGCAGTGTTGACCTCGATCATGCCGGTGTCGTAGTAGGCGCCCCACATACCGGGCGTGAGCGAGCATGCCCAAAAGCACAGGCTCACGGCCAGGTTGACCAGCAGTGCGAGGATAGAGATTTTGATGGATGCCTTGGCGCCAAAGCGCTTGCAGATCATGTCCTGGCACAAAAACGAGACCCAGCTCACCACAAAGCCGCAATCGAGTGCCAGATACGGCAGGCTGATGAGCTCTTTGTTGGCCAGCAGGTTCATCATGATGACGCTCACGAAAAACAGCGAAACCGTTGCCGCGGGAATGCTCCGCAACAGGACCTTGTAGTCCTCCATGACCTTCTTGATCATTATGTACTCCTTTGGTTTTAGGTTTAACGAGCAGGATATCGGACCCGAACTGCTCGGACGCCCCGGTCTTGAGACGACGGTGGGTATGATAGCCGCTCACACGGCATCAGGCAAGCAAACGGCGCGGCAGCCCCGCAGGGCCACCACGCCGATGCGTTAAAAGGCTACGTTGCCAAACTCCGACAGGATAAGATCGGGGTTGTGGTCGGTTGCCCAATCCACGTTCCACGGACTCGTGAACAGCAGCAGCTTACCGCCGCGCATGTCCTCGACGCGCAGCGTGTCGCGCGTGAGCGAAAGGCCCGGGATATCGATGGTGTCGGGGTCGTTCTGGATCCAGCGAATGTCCGTATAGGGCAGCGGCTGGCGACGAACCTCAACACGGTACTCGGCCTTGAGACGGCGCTCGAGCACCTCAAACTGCAGCACGCCGACCACGCCCACGATGACGCTCTCCATGCCGGCGCCCAGCTCGCGGAAGATCTGTATGGCACCCTCCTGGGCAAGCTCCTCCATACCCTTGACGAACTGCTTGCGCTTGAGCGTGTCGACCTGCGTAATGCGAGCGAACATCTCGGGGGCAAACGTCGGGATCTGCGGATACTGCACGTGGCGCTTGCCGGAGCACACGGTGTCGCCGATGCTAAAGATACCCGGATCGAACAGGCCCACGATATCGCCCGCGTACGCCTCGTCCACGATGGCGCGGTCATCGGCCATCATCGACGTGCCCGTGGCAAGCTTGAGCTTGCGGTTGCCCTGCACGTGGAAGGCGTCCATGCCGCGCTCGAACTTGCCCGAGCAAATGCGCACAAAGGCGATGCGGTCGCGGTGGTTCTTGTCCATGTTGGCCTGGATCTTAAACACAAAGCCGCTAAAGTCGTCGCGGCAGGGATCGACCGGCTCGCTGGTGAGCGTATCGGTATAGGCGCGCGGCGTCGGGGCCAGACGCAGGAACTCCTTGAGGAAGGGCTCCACGCCAAAGTTGGTGAGCGCCGAGCCAAAGAACGCCGGGCTCAGCTTGCCGCAGGCCACGGCATCCAAGTCGAGCTCGTCGCCGGCGCCATCGAGCAGCTCGATGTCGTCCATCAGATTCTTATGGTTTTCCTCACCAATGAGCTCGTCCATGGAAGGATCGCCCAGCTCGGCCTCGACCTCGGCGACCTTCTTGGTGGCGTTGGCGTGGCCGTCGCCCTCAAAGGCAATGACGCGACGGGTCTGACGATCGAACACGCCGCGGAAGTTGCGGCCGCTGCCGATCGGCCAATTCATGGGATACGTATTGATACCCAGGACGTTTTCGATCTCTTCCATGAGCTCAAACGGATCGCGAGCCTCGTGGTCGAGCTTGTTCACAAAGGTGAAGATGGGAATGTGGCGCAGCGTACAGACCTTAAAGAGCTTTTTGGTCTGGGCCTCGACGCCCTTGGCGCCGTCGATGACCATGACCGCGGCGTCGGCGGCCATAAGGGTACGGTAGGTATCCTCCGAGAAGTCCTGGTGGCCGGGGGTATCGAGGATGTTGACGCAGGCGCCGTTGTAGGTGAACTGCAGCACCGAGGAGGTAACGGAGATGCCGCGCTCCTTCTCGATGTCCATCCAGTCCGAGACGGCATGCTTGGCCGAGCTCTTGCCCTTGACCGAGCCGGCGGTCTGGATGCTGCCGGTATAGAGCAGCAGCTTCTCGGTAAGCGTGGTCTTACCGGCGTCCGGGTGGCTGATAATCGCGAATGTGCGGCGCGACGAGATTTCATCCGACAGGCTTGCCATGCGGATCCTTTCTTGCATTGAGTGCATTACGTCGTTGTAACCGCACTATTGTAGCCGCGAAATGCTGCAGCAGGGCACCTATCAGGACAAATTCATCAGTTGGGGCCTAGGGTAGCAGTCGATGGCGACACTCCGCAGCAGTTTGTCTCGATCTGTAACATCTAGACGGTTTTTGAGTCTCTACCTGTTACAGATTTAGACAAACAGGTGGGCGCCCCAGAAAGATCTCGATCTGTAACATCTAGCCACTCAAAACGGGTCCATCTGTTACAGATTGAGATATAAGGATAGACGGGTGGCCAATGTCTCGATCTGTAACATCTAGCAGCCAAAATCTTCTCCAGTTGTTACAGATTGAGACAACCAGGTGGGGCCCGCCAGCAAAATCTCAATCTGTAACAGGTAGCCGTCCAAATCGGTTCCAGATGTTACAGATTGAGATGAACGAACGGGCGGACAATCCCTATTTGCCTCTTGCATAACTGTGCATAGTGTATATATACTATGCTTACCGGTTATATACACGTGTAGCCCAACAGCTAAGGAGCCGCTGTGGACATCATCCTATCCAATTCGAGCGATAAGCCCATCTACGAACAGATATCCTCGCAAGTCAAAGCTCAGATCCTTTCGGGCACGTTCGCTGCGGGAGCCAAACTCCCCAGCATCCGTGCACTCGCGAGCGACCTTGGCGTGAGCGTCATCACCACCAAGCGCGCCTACGCCGACCTGGAGCAGCTCGGGTTTATCTGCACCGTGCAAGGCAAAGGCTGCTTTGTCGCCGAGGGCAACCAAGAACTCTTGCGCGAAAGTCAGCTCTGCCATATCGAAGAGTTGCTTGCGAAAGCGGCGAGCCAAGCCGAAACCCTGGGCGTCACGCGCGACAAACTGCACGAGATGCTCGACCTGGTAGCCCCCGAAACCATGCAGTAGCCATCTGCAAGAAAGGCTATACCATGCAAAACTTGCTAGAACTCAAAGGCATCTCACGCCGTGTGAGCGACCGTTTTTCGCTGCGTGATGTCACGCTCACTGTGGAGCCCGGCCAGATTGTCGGCTTTGTGGGTGCCAACGGTGCCGGCAAAACAACGACGATTCGAGCCACGCTTGGGCTTATCAAACTCGATGCCGGCGAGGTGCACCTGTTTGGGCAACGCTGTGGCGCCGACGCGCCCGATGAAGCGCAGCGTTGTCTGCGCACTCGTGTCGGCCTTGTCCTGGACACGTGCCCCTTCCCCTCCACGCTCAAGGTGGGCCAGATCGAGTCGCTCGTAGGCCCGGCGTACCCCACGTGGGACCGCGAAACGTTCGCCGGATTCATCAGCCAATTTGGCCTCGATCCCAAGACAAAGGTCAAGGACCTCTCCCGCGGCATGGGCATGAAGCTGCAGCTTGCCTGCGCGCTCAGCCACGAGGCCAAGCTGCTCGTTTTGGACGAAGCCACCGCGGGCCTCGATCCCATGGCACGCGAGGAACTGCTTGATGAGCTGCTTGCCTTTGTCGCCGACGGCCAGCACAGCGTGTTACTCTCGAGCCACATTACGTCTGACCTCGATCGCGCCGCCGACCGCGTCATCTGCATCGATAACGGCTCGATTGTGTTTGATCTGCCGCGCGAGGACATTACCGACCGCGCCGGCATCGCCCACTGCACCCAAGCACAGGCCGCCGAGCTTATGGCTTGCGTCGAAGGTGCCCGTGCCGTCCACCACGCCTATAGCGTAGACGTGCTCGTGCCCAACCGTCGCGAAACACTCGAGGCCTTCCCCGAGATTCCCTGCGATCGGGCAACCATTGATGACTATCTGCGCCTCATGCTGAAAGGGGCTTCGAAATGAAACGCGCCTTTATGTCCGAGCTCGCCATCGTTCGCACGCTCATCCCGAGCATCGCGGGCGTCGGCCTGTTCATATTCGTCGTGTTGACCCTCGCCAACGCATCGGACGGTGACTCCGGCATGAGTGCCGGTGCCTGCGCGGTCAGTGCCATGTCACCCATCATGGCCATGAGCTCGCTGGCCGGCTTCGACAATCAAAATGGCTGGGAGCGTTATCGGGCAACGCTGCCCTTCTCGCGCAAAGACATTATTTGTGCCCGCTACCTGTGCATCGTTGTCTTCTCGGCCGTCATGGCCTGCGCCGCCGTGCTTTTGAACATCATCGTCCTTCCGCTCTTCAACAGTGCGGGCGTGACCTCGACAGGACAAACCGTCTTTGAGATCGCAATAGCCTCGGCAG
>USTC01000097.1 GCA_900557505.1 uncultured Collinsella sp. | reverse complement strand
ACTTACCGCAGCTTGGGATAGGTGCGGCATCACCCGTTATCTAAACTGTTAGATTGGTTTGTCTCGATCTGTAACAGGTGGAGGACAAAAGTGGGTCTAGATGTTACAGATCTAGATTGTTGAGGATGGGTTGAGAGGAATGTCTCAATCTGTAACATCTAGGGTCGTTTTTGGTCTGTAGGTGTTACAGATCGAGATTTTCCGACGGGACGCTCTCGTTTGTCTTGATCTGTCTCTCGTTTGTCTCAATCTGTAACAGTAAGACCCGGTTTTGCCGAGTTGTTGTTACAGATTGAGACAAACCGACGGGCCGCCCCGCCCCATCCACCTGCCGCCACCTGTTATCCGCCGATTTCCGTTGCGCTGTTGTATTCCCATGCCATATCCTCTAGACAACTACGCGGCATCATCGCCGCCGCGCCTACAAGAGAGGAATATCCATGACCGCACCTGCATCCAAGCTGCTCCAGCCCATTACGGTTGGCCCCCTTGAGCTCAAGAACCGCATTATGTTCCCGCCGCTGACCACCGGCTACGAGGAGCGCGACGGTTCCATTGGCGAGCGCAGCCTGGCTTTTTACGAGCGCCTGGCCCGTGGCGGCGTGAGCTACATCGTCATCGGCGACGTCGCTCCCGTTATGACCGCAAGCCCCACGCCCAAGCTGGCAACCGACGCCCAGATCCCCACGTTTAAGGCCCTGGCCGACGCCGTCCACAAGCACGGCGCCAAGGTCGCGCTGCAGCTGTTCCACCCCGAGTACGACGTGCCCGGTGTCGGCCGCATGGTCATGGGCTCCATGGCCGCCGCCAAGGCCGCGCAGGAGGCCAAGGCCGCCGGCGACGAGGAGACCTTTGCCGCCAAGATGGCCGAGTCCAACGAGATCCGCAAGCAGGCCTACGCCAAGCTTCACCACGACATGCAGCACTTTGTGAACGAGGCGAGCGTGGAGCAGCTCACCCAGATCAAGGAGGCCATCGCTGCCTCGGCCGCTCGCGCGCAGCAGGCCGGCATCGACGCCATCGAGGTCCACGGCGACCGCTTGGTGGGTTCGCTGTGCTCGGCCATCCTCAACCAGCGCACCGACGAGTACGGTGGCTCGTTCGAGAACCGCGTCCGCTACGCGCTCGAGGTCGTCGCTGCCATTAAGGAAGCCGCGCCGCAGCTGATGGTGGAGTACAAGCTCCCCGTGATCATGGAGAACCCCGACGGCACGCCGCGCGGCAAGGGCGGCCTGCAGCCCGACGAGGCCTGCGAGTTTGCCAAGCTGCTCGAGGGCGCGGGCATCGACATGATCCAGGTTGCACAGGCCAACCACACCGGCAACATGGGTGACACCATTCCGCCCATGGGCGCCATGCCCTACAACTGGACGCTGTCCGTGGCCGAGCGCGTCAAGGCCCTGGTCTCCGTGCCGGTGGCAACCGTGGGTCGTGTTGTCTCGGTCGAGGCCGGAGAGAAGATTCTGGAAGACGGCGCGGCCGACATCATCGCCTATGGCCGCTCGCTCATGTGCGACCCCGACATTGCGCTGAAGGCCGCCACGGGTGAGCCCATCCGCGAGTGCCTCAACTGCAACAAGGGCTGCGTCGATGCGATTCAAAACCGCAAGTACATCTCGTGCGTGCTCAATGCCGAGAACGGCGATGAGGCGACCATCGCCATTAAGCCGGGCGAGGGCGACAAGAAGATCGCCGTGGTGGGCGGCGGTATTGCCGGCCTGGAGGCCGCACGCGTGGCGCCCAAGCGCGGCTACGACGTGACCGTCTACGAGGCGAGCGATCATCTGGGCGGCCAGATTGTGCTGGCGGCCGCGCCTCCGCGCAAGGACGAGATCATGCGCTCGGTCGAGTATTACGAGAAGATTCTGCCCGGCCTGGGCGTGAAGGTTGAGCTCAACCATGCCGCTACCGCTGAGGACCTCAACGCCGCCGACGCCGCGATTGTGGCCGTGGGCGCGCACGACGTGGTCATCCCCGTTCCGGGTGCCGATTCGGACAAGGTCGTCTCGAGCTGGGACGTGCTGGCCGGCAAGGTGGAGCTCAGCGGCCGCGTCGCCGTCATTGGCGGTGGCCTGGTGGGCACCGAGACTGCCGAGTACCTGCTGCGGCACGGCTGCGAGGTGGCGATCGTGGAGATGCTCGACAAGATTGCCGCGGGCGAGTCCGAGACCATTCTGCCGCTGATCATGAGCGACTTTGCCGAGCACAACGTGGAGCAGCACGTGAAGACCCGTCTGACCGCCATTACCGACGAGGGCGTGGAGGCCATTCGCACCACCGAGGACGGCGCCGAGGAGCCGGTGAAGATCGCCTGCGATTACGTGGTGATGGCCGTGGGCTCCAAGGCCAACGCATTTGACCTGGACGGCGTGACGGTGCCCGTGACCTGCGTGGGCGACTGCTCGGGCGAGCGCACCGCCGACATTGCGAGCGCCATTCGCACGGCATATCACGCGGCCAACGAGCTGTAGTTGATCATCGCAGCGGGGCGGGGCGGTAGCACGGACCCGCCTCGCCCGACTGCGTCCCATGGGGTGTCAACCGGGGCGGGGTCTGCAAGCGCAGCAGGTCCCGCCCTTTTTGTTTTGCTCCGGTGGATGGCAATGCGCGGTAATCATGAGGAGTGAGGACGTCTACTGCCTTGCAGATCACTCAAAAATATTGTGGGAGGGGTTAATAACTATATCCTCTATACCAAAGGACATAAAGAGATGCCAATTTTGTTGACAAGCGAATGACGATTAGCTGCGAGTCAGCTACCAGCGTAAATAATCGATAAAGAAACGTCGTAAATTGGTGCCAAATGCCCAGATAACGCCGCGTCTATTTTAATTAACTGTTTTGAACAAACAGTAAAATGCTACTATCTAACTTGCACGTAAGAAAGCAGATTAACGGTTAAGGCTAAGAAGTGGCAGGTATGTCGGAAGCAACTAGGACTCGTACGCATGCGCCCGAGGTTAGGCAGCGCGCCGTCGAGATCCTCCAAGAGGGGGTCGGTCACCGCGCCCTCGCCGCAAAGCTTGGCATTCCCCAGGCCACGGCTCGTCAGTGGGCCCGCGCATATGCCGTGGGCGGTGCCGACGCCGTGCTCAATGCGGGCGCTCGTCATCACACCTATTCGTACGACGTAAAGCTCGCCGTGGTTAAGGACCGTCTGGAAAACGGTCTGACGGTTCGCGAAGCCATGATCAAGCACAAGATTCCCAGCGAGTCTTCGGTTAAGGCCTGGTGCCGCCAGTATCGCGAGAGCGGTGAATCTGCGCTGGTCGATAAGCCGCGCGTTAAAAAGGCGGAATAGCGAACGGGATGGTGTGCCCACAGGGGCGCATTTTTCTTGCCGCGCCAACTTTTCGGACCGCCGCGAGCCTATCGGGACATCCTCCAACGTGGCCAATAAACCGCGCGCAGCGGCCCGGCGCCCGTCGCTGCGGTAAGGGGAGCGTCGCCTCTCTGCTTCAAAGCGGACGTGCCCTTGCCTCGTACGCCTAAAACTCCCCAGTTGACCGAAAACCCGTCGCCGCTACTCCTCCATTGAGCTATAACGTTAAACAATTGCAGCGTTTTTGCATGGGGGAGCGATGGTATGACGCTACTGTATTTCCTTACCCTGTTTCCGCTGGTACCGGCGCTGGGCATGCTGCTCGCGCGCGGTGACCGCGCCCGCGATGCGGTGGGGCTCATAGGTTCCGGCATTATTATGGCGGTGACAGTTGTAGTCGCCGTCATGTTTTTTGGCACGGGCCCGCAGAGCTTTGAGGTTGCCCCCGGCACCTCGCATGTGCTCTCGATCATCAGCTCCGCCATCGATGTCATCCTGTGCGCCGTCATCCTGTACAACGCGTACAAATATAGGAACGCGCTCACCACGGTGCTCGGCATCGTCCAGCTGGTGGGTTCGTTCGCCTTTGCAGCCATGACGCTGCCCGTGGCCGAAGCCGTCACCGCTACGCCGCTCTACCTGGATTACATGAGCGTGATCATGGTCCTCGCCGTCGGCATCGTCGGCAGCCTAATCTGCGTGTACGCCTTGGGCTACATGAAGGACTTCCAGGCCCACGACGAGCACGAGGCCGCGCTGCGCGGGCAGACCGCGCCCGACCGTCGCCCGCAGTTCCTGGCGCTCATGTTCCTGTTCCTCTCGGCCATGTTCGTCATCGTGACGAGCGACAACCTTGAGTGGCTGTTCTGCGGCTGGGAGATCACCACCGTGTGCTCGTTCCTCATGATTGGCTACACGCGCACGCCCGAGGCCATCAAGAACGCCTTCACCCAGATCATCCTCAACATGCTGGGCGGTATCGCGTTTTTGGCCGGACTCATGTACCTGCACGTTAACGGCATGCCGCTGACCATCTCGGGCATGATCGAGCTTTCCGGCGCCGGAACCGCGCAATCCGCGCTGCTGGTGATGCCGGTCATCTTGCTGTCGCTCGCCGCGCTCACCAAGGCCGCACAGATGCCGTTCCACACTTGGCTGCTCGGTGCCATGGTTGCCCCCACGCCCACGAGCGCCCTGCTGCATTCGTCCACCATGGTCAAAGCCGGCGTGTTCCTAATGGTCAAGCTGAGCCCGCTCTATGCCATCTATCCCGTGACCGGCTTTATGGTCACGAGTGTGGGTGCCATCACGTTTTTGCTCGCTGCCCTCATGGCCATCTCGCAGAGCAACGCCAAACGCGTGCTCGCGTACTCCACCATTTCCAACTTGGGCCTCATCAGTGCCTGCTTGGGTGTCGGCGCGCCCGAGGCCGTGTGGGCCGCCATCTTCCTGATCCTGTTCCACACGGTGGCCAAATCGCTGCTGTTCCTGTGCGTGGGCACCGCCGAGCATCATATCGGCAGCCGCGACATCGAGGACATGGATCTCATGTTCGAGCGCATGCCGCGTCTGGCCCGTTTCATGATGGCCGGCATCATGATCATGTTCGTGGCCCCGTTCGGCATGCTCATCGCGAAGTGGGGCACGCTCGTCAGCTTCGCCGATACCGGCAACGTCGCCCTTATCCTCATCCTGGGCTTCGGCTCCGCCGCCACGTTCCTGTTCTGGGCCAAGTGGCTCGGCAAGCTTTCGGGCATCGCCGCCCATCCCCTGAACGTCGAGACCACCGTGCATCGCAGCGAGTGGATCGCGCTCATGGTCATGGCCGTGCTCTCCATGCTGTGCTGCGTGGGTCTGCCCGTCCTGTCCACGTTCCTGGTCGAGCCCTACATCTTCGATGTGTTCGGCGTGTGCTCCCAGGGCGTCAGCCAGGCAAACCTCTGGGTTGCCGCCCTGCTTTCGGCCGTGGTGTTCGTAGTCCTGTTCGGCGGCTTGGGCTCCAAGCAGGTCAAGCAGGTTCCCGTCTACCTTGCCGGCGTCAGCGAGAACAACGCCAACCGCACGTTCCGCAACTCCTTGTCCGGTGAGACCATGGCCACGTCCCGCAACTGGTACATGGAGGGCGTCTTTGGCGACGCCTGAGGAGAAAAATGAGATTCAGCATTTGTTTGAACGTCG
>USTC01000096.1 GCA_900557505.1 uncultured Collinsella sp. | reverse complement strand
AAGACGGGCGCGACGCTCGGCAAAGGTCTCCTTCTTGGCGGGCGCTGCCGTCTCGGCGGCATCCTCGTCCGCATCGGAATCGTCGTCGGTCGCAGCAGCCTTCTTGGGCTTGACCGGGGCCGAAGCGGCCTCGCTCACCGGATCGATAATCTCGGACTGAACAACGGCCGTCATCTTTTCCTGCGTCTCGCGGAACTGACGGATGGCACGGCCGATCGTGCGGCCCATCTGCGGGAGCTTATCCGGGCCAAACAGCAAAAAGCCGAAGACCACGATGATCGCGAGCTCACCCTCTCCAATACCAAACACACATACCTCCAAGGCTCGATGTGAGTCGAGCCCGCACCGCGCCATTCGGCCGGAACTCGTCTATTCATTCGGTCAAGTATAGCGCCCGGACGCCAAAACGTCCGAGCGCATCACAAACATATGCCAAACGGCACGCCCTTTTGGGGGCAAAGATTATGCAGCGGTGATCGAAATCTCTTGGTCGACACCCAACAGCTGAACCACGCGCATCACCGGGGGCTGCACATTGGTGCAGCTAAAGCGCTTGCCGTGGTCGACCGCGTGGTGTGCGGCGCCCACGAGCACGCCAATGCCCGTCGAATCGGTGTAGCTCACCTGGGCAAAATCGAGCTCAACGGCCTCAGTGGGCTGCTCGAGCGCCAGGTCGATGGCATTGCGCAAGCTATCGGCGTTAGAGATATCGATCTCGCCGGCCACCTTAATGGTGTAGAGCTCTGGCGTGGGGTTGGTGGAAATACCCAAATCCATGTATACGCTCCTTTACGTATCGAAAGTGCGGATAGTACGGGAAGCCGCGCGTTAGGCGCGCTCGGCACGCGCAAGCTCGGCAGCGACGAGCTTAACAGCCAGCACCAGCACATCGAGCGCGGCCTCCAGGTCCTCGACCGTGGGATAGCTCGGCGCGATGCGGATGTTGGTGTCGCGCGGATCCTTGCCATAAGGCCAGGTGGCACCAGCCGGCGTGAGCTTGACGCCCAGGTCGGCGCAGAGCGCGGCGACCTTCCGGGCCGAGCCCTCGGGACCATCGAAGCTTACAAAGTAGCCGCCGCGGGGGTGCGTCCAGGTGGCGCAGCCCGTGTCGCCCAAGCCCTCGGTGAGCTTTCGCTCGACAGCCTCAAAGCGCGGGCGCAGGAACTCGGCATGCTTTTTCATGTGCTCCTTGACCGCCTCGATGGTGGGAAGGAAGCGCACGTGACGCAGCTGGTTGAGCTTATCGGCGCTGATGAGGCCGGCCTTCAGGCGCTTGGAGAACTCCGCGATAACCGCGGGGCTCGCACCGATAAAGCCGATACCGGCACCCGGGAAGGTGATCTTGGACGTCGAGGCGAATGCCACCACGCGGTCCTCGGTGCCCGCCGCGCGGGCAAGATCAAAGATGTTGGCGAGCTCGTCGGTCTCGTCGTACAGGTCGTGCACGCAGTAGGCGTTGTCCCAGAAGATGCGGAAATCGGGCGCGGCCGTGTGCATCTCGACCAGGCGGCGCACGGTGTCCTCGCTAAAGGTGATACCCGTGGGGTTGGAATACTTGGGCACGCACCAGATGCCCTTGATGGAATCGTCGGCGGCAACGAGGCGCTCGATTTCGTCCATATCGGGGCCGTTGTCGGTCATCGCGACGGGAACGTTCTCGATGCCCAAGTCGGCGGTGATGCCAAAGTGGCGATCGTAGCCGGGAACCGGGCACAGGAACTTGACCTTCTTGCCGTCGTGCGCTGCCTCGTAAGCCTCCCAGGGCTCGCTGCCGCACGAGCCACAGCGCCAGAACATGCCGGCGATGTCGTGCTCGATCAGCAGGCTCGACGAGCCCAGCACGAGTGTCTGCTCAGCGGGGCAGCCCAGGAACTCCCCTGCCAGCTTGCGTGCCGAGGGAATGCCCTCAAAGCAGCCGTAGTTGGAACAATCGACGTTGCCGTCGTGCAGATCGGCATCGGCATTGAGGATATCGAGCATGGGTCGAGAGATGTCCACCTGGGAGGGCGACGGCTTGCCGCGGGCCATATCGAGCGCCAGGCCCTTGGCCTTGACCTCGGCGACCTCGGCTTTGAGCACCTCGATGGCGGCATCGAGTTCGGTGGTTTCCATCTTCTGGTAGATCGTCTGCATGGGTGCGACCTTTCGCGAAGCGGTACGTTGCAGTTCGTCTAAGTATAGACCGCCACCGCCGCAAGGGTATGAAGCCGTGATAGATTAAGTCCATCGCAATAAATTACGAAACGCCGCGCATGCCGGCGTGGGGCGCCCAAGGAGGCACTATGGAGTACGGATCGTTCCAGGCCGAGGAATTCGGCGACCTGCAGCGCCTGGTCGACGGGCTGTTTTATGACCGCCACGCCATCGACCGCCTGGATCTCATCGTGCAGGCCGAGATCTTGGACCTCGCGCCCGACCTTATGGAAATCGTGAACCTTTTGCCGCCCGGCTACTACGACCGCCAATCGCTTTGCGACCAGCTCAACTCGGCCCTTGCCGCCCACGGCTGGGGCGCCGTCTACGGCACCGTGGAATAAGCCTAGTCATTTAAGAACGTCCCCAATGACTAAAACGCCGCTTGTGATGGTGTTCACAGGCGGCGTTTTCAAACTTGTATGTGCTCTTACTCGTCCTTGGGCGCGGGGTGTTTGCAGACCACGCTCATGTAGATCATGCCGAGCACGGCCGCGGTGACCGAACCGGCAAGGATGGCGGCCTTGGCAGCCAGAACCTCAAACTGGGCCGTCGGGAAAGCAAGACCGCTGATGAGAATCGACATCGTAAAGCCGATGCCGCCCAGAATGCCCACACCGGCAATCATGTGCCAGTTGACATTGCGCGGCAGCTCGCAGGCCCTAAGCTTAACCAGGGCAAACGTCATGCCAAAGATACCGATCGGCTTACCCAGCAGCATGCCAAAGTACACGCCGAGCGTCACCGGGTCGGTGAGCAGCGTGCTCATGTCCACGCCCACTAGGCGAACCTGCGCGTTCACGAACGCAAAGATCGGCAGAATCACAAAGTTGACCGGCGTGGAGATCAGACGCTCCATGCGGATGAGCGGCGGGGTCACGCGGTGCATGACGCGCTCGACCTTGGTGGTCGAGACGGTAAAGTCATGCTGACCCAGGATGTGCGCCTCGTCATCGTAGCGGTCATCGAGCAGCGGCAGGCACTCCCCCAACCAATCGGTAAGGCTGTCGAGTTTAACACCGCACTTGGCCGGGATGGTAAAGGCCAAGATGACGCCAGCAAGCGTGGCATGTACGCCGCTCTTGAACATGCAGAACCACAGCAGCAGACCCAGTACCGAATACGGGGCAAGGCGGTAATGTTGCGTCTTGTTGAGCCACACGAGCGCGCAGGTCACAAGCACGGCGGCGCCCAACCAAAACGGATTGGGGCTCTGACCGTAGAAGATGGCGATGGCGGCGATGGAAATGAGGTCGTCGGCGATGGCGAGCGTCGAGAAGAACACGCGCACGCCGTTGCCCAAAAGCGGCAGCACGCCCAGCGCAAAGGCAATATCGGTTGCCATGGGAATGGCCCAGCCGTTGTGCGCGCCGGCATGGTTAAAGATCAGGTAGATGCAGGCGGGAACGACGACGCCGCCCACGGCTGCCAGCATGGGAAGCATAGCCTGGCGCGGGTTTTTGAGCTCGCCGACCGTCATCTCGTACTTAAGCTCAATGCCTACCAGCAAAAAGAAGATTGCCATGAGGAAGTCGTTGACGAAAAGCTCGACGGTGAGGCCAGCCGTAAGGTTGCCCAGACCCACATACAGCGGGGTCTCCAAAAAGTGGTGGATGGCCTCGTAAGCATCGGTGTTGGCGCAAATGACGGCGGCGATGGCGGCGAAGACCATGACGGCGGCGGAAATCGTGCCGTTCTCGGCGATGCGCTCCCAAATGTCGTGGCGCTCAAAACGCTTGCGCTCACGAACGTTGAACAGCTGCTCAGTTGCTGCCATGGGCGGCTCCTTTCACGGGAAAGCTCCCGTCTTGAAAAAGCACGGCCCGCCCAAGTGGCGGCGCCGCGCTCTAACGTATTACGCTTGCATCTAGCCTACCCTGCACGACAGGCACGCAGGCGTGGCCGAAAAGCGGAACCATAGGTTGAACATTATTTGCTCAACGGCACGGGTGCGCCTGTCCAAGAGACGACGCGACGCCGTGCACAAAAAACGACCGGAGCGCGGGGCGTCCGCGATCCGGTCGTGGCGTTTGGTCGACTAAACCTAGCAGGCGGCCATGATGGGGGCAGCGACCTGCTTCTTACGGGAGAGGACGCCCGGCATCCAGACGCCGTCGTGCTCGTCGGCAATGCCCAGGCCCTTCTGAGCAGCCTCGGTCTCGCCCTCGAGCAGGACCTGCGAGCCCTCCTCCATGATGTCGGTGATGCACAGGACGATGCCGTCAGCACCCTTCTCGGCGGCGTAGGCGCGCATGGCCTCGCGGATCTCGTCGATCATACCGAGCGCACGGCTCTTGTCGACGGTCTCGTACTGGCCGATGAGCAGCTTCTTGCCGGCGGGCTCGAACATCTTGATGTCGTTGCCAACCATCTCGGCTGCGGTGAAGGAGCCGGACGGACGGGTGAGGAAGACCTCCATGCCAAACTTGACCGGGTCGACGCCCACCTGCTCGCCGAGCTTGGCGGCGACGGCGCGGTCGACATCGGTGGTGGTGGGGCTCTTGAGCATGAGCGTGTCGGTCATCATGGCCGAGAGCAGCAGCTTGGCCTGAACGTCGGAAAGCTCAACGCCGAGCACGCCGGCGAGCTTGGTGACGATGGTGCAGCTGGAGCCCCAGGGCAGGCAGATGTAGTGCAGCGGGCCGGCGGTCTCGAAGTCGCCGATGCGGTGGTGGTCGACGACGCCAAAGACCGTGGCCTCCTTAAGACCGGCGACGGACTGGGCAGACTCGTTGTGGTCGGTGAGGACGACGAGCTGACCGGCCTCGACGGACTCGATCACGCGGGGCTCGGCAATGCCGGCGTCGGCTAGCAGCTTGGTGGACTCGGCCGGAAGCTGACCAAGGGCGCAGGCCTCGTAGGTGTTGCCGGCATACTCAACCTGGTTGAGCAGCTGGGACAGGACGACGGCGCTCATGATGGCGTCGTTATCGGGGTTCTGGTGACCAAAGACAAGAACGTTTGCCATGGATATCCTCCACTTGATATGTGTACTTGGACGTAGCTATGGTAGCACGCCGATGCCGAGCCTTCGCAGACGGAAGGGCCACGGCATATTTTGGGGCGCAGGCACGGGGGCCAAGGCTGTCCCTTTTGCACCATGTTGGTGCAATGTAACCTGTCCCCCTTGCACCAGCTATTTACCGGCAGCGCGCAGGGCTACGTAGGCGGCACCGATGATGCCGGCGTCGTTTCCGAGCGAAGCGACCTTAATGGGCGTCTCGCGCGAGGCAGAAAGCGCGTACTGCTTAAAGTGCTCGCGAACCTTGTCGAGGTAGACATCGGCCGAGGCGGAGGCGCCGCCGCCGATGAGGAACATCTCGGGGTCGACCAC
>USTC01000095.1 GCA_900557505.1 uncultured Collinsella sp. | reverse complement strand
TGAAACCGCAGTTGCAGACGCGCCCGTCACCGTGAAGCCCGCAGATTCCGAGATCAAGCCGAAAGTAACGTCGGAGCCCGCACCCGTCATCGAATCCGTGCCCGCCGCTGCTTGCGATCAAATTCCCGCATCCGCACCGGCTTCGGCACCCGCAGCGGCCCCAACCCCCGCACCCGTAGCGCCCGCCATCCCCGAGGACTTCCCCGTCGATTTCGCAACCGAGGTCTTCTGCCCCGGCCCATTGCTACACCAGTTGTCGACCTATCTCCCCTACGGCGCCGACACGCTCGGCAGCGTCGGCGAGTACTACTGGATTGCCCGCGAGCGCGGTACCATCGAGGCCGCGCGAAACCGCGCAAGCTTCCCCCGGCGTTACACCCAGGCAGGCGAGCGCCACGAAGTCACCGTGCGCATCCGCCGCAACACCACCGGCGGCCTCGGAGCCGCCTGGGCCATCGATAAAGTCGAAGAACCCGAGCAGTAACGACAAACGGCTCAAATCCAAATCAGGATTTGAGCCGTTTATATTTGTTGATGTTGCGTAACCAAACCAGCAATATATCTAGTCACGCGTCAGCTTGCGGTGAATACGATGCGGCTGGGCTGCGTCCTCGCCCAGGCGCTCGATGCGGTTGGCCTGATAGGCCTCGAAGTTGCCCTCGAACCAATACCAGTTGCCCGGATTCTCGTCGGTGCCCTCCCACGCCAGAATGTGCGTGGCGACGCGGTCCAGGAACATACGGTCGTGGCTAATGACCACCGAGCAGCCCGGGAACTCGAGCAGCGCCGCTTCGAGCGAGGACAGCGTCTCGACGTCGAGGTCGTTCGTGGGCTCGTCGAGGAGCAGCAGGTTGCCGCCCTGCTTGAGCGTGAGCGCCAGGTTCAGACGGTTGCGCTCGCCACCGGAGAGTACGCCAGCGCGCTTCTGCTGGTCCTGGCCCTTAAAGCCAAAGCTCGCCACATACGCGCGGCTGGGGACCTCGGTCTCGCCGACCATCATGTGGTCCAGGCCGTCCGAGACGACCTCCCATAGGTTCTTATCGGGGTCGATACCGGAACGGTTCTGGTCGACGTAAGAAATCTTGACAGTCTCGCCCACCTCGAGCTCGCCCGAAGTCAGCGGCTCCAAACCCACGATGGTCTTGAACAGCGTGGTCTTGCCCACACCGTTGGGGCCGATGACGCCCACGATGCCGTTACGCGGCAGGGTGAACGAAAGGTCGTCGATGAGCACGCGGCCATCGAACTCCTTGTGCAGATGATGGGCCTCGAGAACCTTGTTGCCCAGACGCGGCCCGACGGGAATGCGGATATCGGTCCAGTCGAGCTTCTGGCTTGCGCGCGCCTCGGCCTCCATCTCCTCATAGCGAGCCAGACGGGCCTTGTTCTTGGCCTGGCGAGCCTTGGGCGAGCTGCGTACCCACTCGAGCTCAGCCTCCATGCGCTTGGCGAGCTTGGCGTCGCGGTTGCCCTGCGCCTCGATACGGGCGGCCTTGGTCTCCAGATACGTGGAGTAGTTGCCCTTGTAGGGATAAAGGTGACCGCGGTCGACCTCGCAGATCCACTCGGCAACGTTATCCAGGAAGTAGCGATCGTGTGTGACGGCAAGCACCGCGCCCTGGTAGTTATGCAGGAAGTGCTCGAGCCACAGGATCGACTCGGCGTCCAGGTGGTTGGTGGGCTCGTCGAGCAGTAACAGGTCGGGAGCCTCGAGCAGCAGCTTGCACAGGGCCACGCGGCGGCGCTCGCCGCCGGAAAGTACGTTGACCGGCATGTCGGAATCGGGCAGCTGCAGGGCGTCCATGGCCTGGCCGAGCTTGGAATCGATATCCCAGCCGTCGGCGGCGTCGATTTCGTCCTGGAGCTTTCCCATCTCGGCCATGAGGGCATCCATGTCGCAATCCGGGTCGCACATCTCCTCGCCGATCTTGTTGAAGCGATCGACCTTGGCGATCATGTCGCCAAATGCCATGCGCACGTTCTCGATGACGGTCTTGTCGTCGTCGAGCGGCGGCTCCTGCTGCAGGATGCCCACGGTGTAGCCGGGGGTGAGCCTGGCATCACCGTTGGAGACCTCCTCGATGCCGGCCATGATCTTGAGCAGGGTCGACTTGCCCATGCCGTTGGGACCCACAACGCCAATCTTGGCACCGGGGTAGAAGCTCAGGGTCACGTCGTCAAGGATTACCTTGTCGCCATGGGCCTTGCGAGCCTGATACATGCTGTAGATAAACTCCGCCACAGTCATTTCTCCTTATCTAGCTGCGGAAATCTTCATTCCTCTCTCCGTTTTGGAAAAAACGGAGAGGTAATCCGCGCATTCTAATAAAAAGGGGCATGGCTGCCCATACCCCCTAATACTACCTGGGAAAAGTCCCCCGGAACATACTATGAACTGCGTACGCTAGTTTTCCGCAACCTTAACGAGCGGCTCGCTGCGATTTGCGCCACAGCAGATACGAGTAGACGTAGATGGCTCCGACCGAACCAAACGCCAGAACCGCAATCACCGCGGCGACGACTTCACTCGAAAGCACCGCACCTGCCACGCCCATCACAATCAGGCCAACACCCAGCACCATAAAGCAGGCACCGCCAAAGCGCTGCGTACGGCGCCAGTTCTCGGGATCGGCAAGCGCCCAGGGCGTCTTGATACCGAGCGTATAGTTCTGCTTCACACGCGGCAAGTAGTTGCCTACGCCGATGAACAGCAAACCGACAGCACCGGAAATCAGCACGTTGACCGAACCGACCGCCGGCACCACGCCCCAGACCGTAAGCTCTCCCAGCCAGCTTACGGCACACATGAACAAGGTGAAGACGATTACGAAACCCTGATAGAACTTGCCCGAGGTCCGATACGCCTCGCCCCTGGGGTCAATGCGTGGCACCACGTAGAACATTGCAAGAAGTGCCAGAGGCAGCATACCGAGCGCGGAGGCCATCCAGCTAGGGCCCCAACCGTCGACGGCGCCGTTCGCTCCCCAGTGCGTGGGGATCTGCGTCGGCAAGCTCGGCATCACTATGAGGTGCGCTACGACATTGGCGACGCACAGAGCGATCAGCGCAATCCACACACGCCGCGATACCCCCGTGGCGTGAATGCCCTTGTTTTCGTTATTCATCCTTATCACCTTCCGTGTTTGTAAAGCCCATAAACCAACCGATCAAGTCCTGCATGACGGTGGTGTTTAAGCTGTATACGATGTTTTGGCCATGGCGCTCGTCGGTCACCAACCCGGCATTTTTGAGCGTCGCCAAGTGATGGCTTAGCGACGGCTTACTGATATCGAAATGCTCGGCAAGCTCCCCCGCCGTGCAATTGCCCTCGCGCAGCAACTCCAAAATGCGCCGTCGCGTTGGATCGGCAAGCGCCTTAAAACCCTCTCCCGGCATAAGACCTCCTCTCATCATCTCTCATGACGCGCACACTATACTCGATATTTAGATGTTTGTCTAATTATCTAATCTTACACTCAAAAAAAATAGCCGCCCTCGCGTAATGCGAAGACGGCCACTTCTCACGCTACAAACGTGTTTGGGAGTTGGCCAACCCGCTGCAACGGGTGCCATCTGCTTCATCTTATGCGAATCACTGCCTCATTTCAACAAGCCCCTAAGGCTCAAATGGAATCGCGATAATACCTATAATGACGATAGCTAAAACACGATTCGCTTCCCCATCGGAGGATGTCTATGACCGAAACCGCTGCCGCTCCCGTCGAGACGCGCGATACTAAGCTCGAGATCATTATGGGGCGCGAGGCGCTCGACAAACTCGCCAACTCCACAGTGCTGGTGCTCGGCTGCGGTGGCGTGGGCTCCAACTGCTGCGAGGCACTCGCCCGCGGCGGCATCGGTCATTTCGTCATTCTGGACAAGGACATCATCGCGCCCAGCAATATCAATCGCCAGGCCATCGCCTTCCACAGCACCGTCGGCAAGCGCAAGGTGGACGTGATGGAAGCCATGATCCACGACATCAATCCTGCTGCCACCGTCATCAAGCGTACCGAATACCTGTTGAGCGATAACATCGACGAGTTTTTCGCGAGCGTTTTGGAGCAGACGGGCGGCAAGCTCGACTACGTCGTCGACGCCATCGACACCATCTCGGCCAAGCTCACCATTGCCAAATATGCTCAGGACCACGACATTCGTTTGGTTAGCTCCATGGGCGGGGCCAACAAACTCCATCCCGAGTGCCTCCGCTTTGCCGACATTTTCGATACGGTACGTGACCCCATGAGCCGCATTATGCGCAAAGAATGTAAGAAGCGCGGTATCAAAAGCCTGCACGTGCTGTTTAGCTGCGAGGAATCGGTTAAGACCCAACCCCGCGACCCGTCCAACATCCACGAGCGTACCGAGTTGGGTACCGCCAGCTTTATGCCGCCCATCATGGGTCAGATGATTGCCGGCGAGGTTATCCGCCAGATCAGCGGGCGCGGCACCGAGCGCGTGCGCGCCGACGGCCAACGCCTGGACTAGCAGGATGTCCTGCGATGGAACCGCAATTCTTTGACACGCATTGTCATCTTGATTTGATGCTCGGCCCCGATGCTGCAGCCAGTAAGTCGGCGGCGTTGGGTCTGGGGCTCTTTGACTGCGGGGTCGACCCACGCGACTTCGCGGCAGCAAAAAAGCGGGCCAGCCGCCACCCAAACATTATCGCGGGCGCCGGCCTCCATCCCTGGTGGCTCGCCGACGGCCGCTGCGGTCCTGCCGAAGTCAATCTGCTTTGCGAAGTTGCTGCCCAAGAGCGCTACATCGGCGAGGTGGGACTCGACTTTTCCGCGCGCTTTGCCGGAAGCGAACCGCTACAAATACAGGCATTTGACCGGCTCTGCGACACACTCGTGCAGCGTTCTCTTGCCGGGCGCGTGATATCAATTCACGCCGTTCGTTCGGCAGGAACCGTACTGGACGCCCTCGAATCGCACGGATTACTCATCCCAAACCCCGACTCCCCCGTTATCATCTTCCACTGGTTTAGCGGTACTTCGGACGAACTCGTCCGCGCGCGTAATGCGGGCTGCTATTTTTCCGTCAACGAGCGTATGCTCGCCACCAAGCGTGGACGCGAATACGTACGACAGATTCCACTCGACCGTTTACTGCTCGAGACCGATGCACCAGCGGAGACAAACACAGAAACAAGCACACAGTCGCTCATCAGATCGCTCACATGGACCTCAGAAAGCATCGCCTCACTCAAAAACTGTGCCGCAAAGCACATCGAGTCGGCAGTTTTGGCAAATTCACGCTCTGTTTTTGGCCTTCGCTAAGCTCGGTGTGCAAAAAATGCCAAATATGAGTACTGTTGCAAATCTAGTCACATTATTTACGGCAAAATAACATCTTGATAATGCACAACTGTTCATTATCAAGATGCTTAAAATCATTTTTAGCAGGTTTTAATCGCTCGCAGACACCCAACTAGGCTCTCAAAAGCTTGATTTCGCTGTTACTAAATTAGTGACAGTACTCATATTTGGCATTTTTTGCCCACGGGGTCCCAGGGAGGCGACA
>USTC01000094.1 GCA_900557505.1 uncultured Collinsella sp. | reverse complement strand
TGCGATTTATGCACCGATGCGCATTTCGCAGCGGTCGTTATGAAGTGGGTTGAAACTTTAGCACCAAAAGATGCATGAATACGTAAATGGCTTGCATATTCATGCATTGAAACATTCCCGACACATTCGCTTGAAGGAATTGACAAATGGAGCGGGCCCCGTATTGACCGGCGCTCCTAACGGCGCCGGGCAATACGGGGCCCGCCCATGCGAAAACCAAGTTGTTAGGATGAGCCAGCTGGCTAGAGCTCGACCGGCACCCATTCGTCGTGATTGCAGATAAAAGCCTTGGGATCCTCGACACTAAAGAAGACGAGCGTGGGATCGTTAGGTCCCTCATAGTGCTCGCTCAAGCGCTCAAGATGCTTCCAACCGGCCTCGCGCATTTCACTCGAAGCCCGGTCTTCCAGCCCCGCACGCCCGCGCAGGATCAACCAACCATGGCCCGGCCACCAACTCGTGGCCTCAAAGCGCTGGTTTTGCAGCAGCTCCTGCCACACATCTTTGGTGCGCGCTGTTACAAACCACAGCTTGCCGTCCTGAATCTGTGCAAACGAGAACGGACGCACATGCGGCTGCCCGTCCACGCTCGTCGCCAAATACCATGCCGGCACCGACGTCAGATACTCCAAAACCGTATTCAATCCGTCCACGTTTCCTCCTGTACTAGCTAGTTTGGGAACCTGGTTTGTGCTTGCTAGAGATCCAGGCGCTCCTCGCTGCCGTCGATATCGCAGAAGCGCACGGCAATGTTGCGGACCGAAAAGAAAGCAAGGCGGCCGTCGTTGGCACTCTCGTGTTCCTCGCCAATGCCCACCATGTGCTTAAAGCCTGCTTGACGCACCTTGTCGCTCGCAACTGCGTCGTCCTCAAGTGCGGCCTCGCCGGTCAACACGATCCAACACTCCCCCGGCTTCCAGCCCGAGAGCTCAAACTTGGGATTCGCACTCAGCTCCGCCCACACATCCTTGTCGCGCGATGTGCAAAACCACAACTTACCGTCATCGACCATGGCAAACGAAAACGGTCTCACGCGGGGCTGATGTCCGTCGGCCACATCGGTCGTGGCCAGATACCACGCCGGAATGCGCCTGAGATACGAACAGGCGCGCTCAAGCTGAGCCGTGCGGTCGTTGTCGGTCATAGGGGCCCCTTTCTTGCGCTCGAATCGCGCCTAAACAAGTTGAAGATTGATGACGATGACGCAGATGAGCAGCAACGCCGTCACCACCGCCGCCAACGCATCGCCGCGGCCAAACGTAAGCGCATGCAGGCGCGTGCGGCCCTGCTCGCCATGATAGCAGCGTGCATCCATGGCAGCAGACAGCGTCTCGGCATGGCGGAACACGCCGGTGAACAGCGGGATCGCCACACTGCCGAGCATGCGTACGCCACCGAGCGGACCGCCCGTCACGCGCGCACCGCGGCTTGCCTGTGCATCGGCCGTCTGCTTCATCTCAGTGGCAAACTGCGGCATAAAGCGTAGCGCGATACCCATGATCATGCCGAGCTCGTGCGCAGGAAGTCCCACACGCGCAAACGGCGCGAGCAGGCGCTCAAAGCCCGCGGTGAGGTCGAGCGTCGGCGTGGTGAGTGTAACGGCGCTCATACCGGCCATCATCAACGTCAGGCGGCACGCCATAAAGGCGGCAGAACGCAGTGAGCCCTCGCTTATCTGCAGAAAGCCGAGCTGCCACAGGATGCGCCCACTCTGATCGGTAAACAAGTTGAGCACCGCGACCACGACGACGATTGCCAGCAGCGGCGCCATCGACGACAGAACGCGACGAACCGGCACCCGAGACACGGCATAGGTCAGCACAACGAAAATTGCGACCGGGGCCAGTCCGCGGAAGCTGCTGACGGTCAGCGTCGTGATCAAAAAAACAAAGCCCAGGAGCAGCTTGGTGCGCGGATCCAGGCGATGGATCGCGCTATCGCTCGGATAGTAGCTGCCAAACGAAAACGCCTCCATTAGCAGCCCTCCTCTCGCGCGACCGTCTTGGTTTTAGCAATGTCCGAGACGTTAGAAGAGCCGTCTGAGCGACCGATCAGCAAATCTGCCAACTCGTCTGCCAGCGACTCAACCGTATAGAGGCCGCCGCGACGCAGCGGCACGCCCGCCTCCGTAAGCGCCAGCGCCATACGCTGGGCGGCGGGAACGCCCAAGCCGATCGACTTGAGCTCATCGGCATGCGCAAACACCTGCGCGGGGGTTCCCTCGGCAAACACCGCACCTTCGTTCATTACGACGATGCGGTCGCAGCAATTGGCTAGGTCATCCATACTGTGCGAAACCATGACAACGGTCAGGCCATCGCGGTGAAGTCGATCGATAAGCTCAAGGAAATCCCTGCGCGCAGCCGGATCGAGCCCCGCCATGGGCTCATCGAGCACCAGGACTTCGGGCTCCATGGCGAGCACGCCGGCGAATGCCACACGCCGTTGCTGACCGCCCGAAAGCTCAAAGGGACTCTTGTCGCCGACCGTGGAAAGGTCGAGGCCCACGCGTGAGAGCGATGACTCAACACGACGGTCGACTTCATCTTGCGGCAAGCCAAGGTTATGCGGACCAAACGCCACGTCCTGCGCCACGGTTTCGGCAAACAACTGACGCTCAGGATATTGAAACACCACGCCGACCTTGGCCTTAACCGCGGCGGCGTCTTTCTTGTTTGACAGATCGAGCCCCAGCGCGCGAACGGTTCCCTCCTGGGGGCGAATCAAACCGTTGAGATGCTGGACCAGCGTCGACTTACCCGAACCGGTATGACCTGCTAGCCCCAGGAACTCGCCGCGACGCACCGTCAGCGATACATTGCGCAGCGCCCACGGGCTGCTGGGGTCGTTTCCCCAGAGAGCCTGTTTGCTCGATTTGCCCGCAGTGGCCGAGCGCTTATGCCAGCGACGGCGCTCGCGCGGACTGAGCGAATAACTGTACGAAACATGGGATAGCTCGATGACGGGCTCCGACGCGTTTTCCTCGTTGTCTGCCGGAACAGTGCCGTCAGCGATTTCCAGCTGGGGCGCGGAAGGCTGCCCCGCGGTGCCCGCCTCACTACGCTCGGTATAGGCCTGCGCAACCTCGGCAACCATATCTGCCTCGCGCACCCGCGCGTGAACGGGCACGCCCTTCGCACGAAGTGCCATGCCCAAACGGCACGACTCTGGCATGTCAAGGTTGAGCTGAACGAGTTCATCCGCCCGCGTCAACATCTCATCGGGCGTACCGAGCATGGCAACGCGCCCCGCCCGAAACACCGCGACACGATCGGCCTCGGCGGCCTCTTCCATAAAGTGCGTAATCATCACGATGGTCATGCCGCGATCGCGTAACGCGCGGCAAGCCTTCATAAGGCCCTTGCGCCCGCGCGGATCGAGCATCGAGGAAGCCTCGTCCAATATGAGCACGCGCGGTTCCATGGCGAGCACGCCGGCAAGTGCCACGCGCTGCTTTTGCCCGCCCGAAAGCGCATGGGTCTCGTGGCGCTCAAAGCCCACCAGGCCCACGCCCTTCAGCGCCTCGCGTACGCGCTGCGCAATTTGCGCCGATGGCACGCCAAGGTTTTCGGGACCAAACGCAACATCATCTTCGACAAGCGTTGCCACCAGCTGATCGTCGGGATTCTGGAATACCATGCCCGCGGTCGAACGAATGTCGTAGACCAGCTCGGGGTCGGACGCATCCATGCCGTTGATACGTACCGTGCCTGCATCGGGCTGCAACAGTGCATTCAGATGCTTGGCAAACGTCGACTTGCCCGACCCATTGCCACCGAGGATGCAGAAAAACTCGCCATCCTCGATGTTCAGATCGACGCCGTCGAGTGCCGGTACGGCACCGTCATAGCTAAAGGAAATGCCCCGACACTCAATCATGCGCGGCCTTTGACCTGGTCCTTTTTAGGCGTGATGAGGTTGGAGACTGCCTTATACACCGCAAGTGTCAATACCGAGTTAAGCACGGTCTTGATAAGGTTGAACGGCAGCACGGCAGGAATCATGAGCGGGGCGATCACATCGACCGCGCCATACCAGAACCATACGCCAATGGTAAGGTTTGCGACCATAGACAACGCCGTAGCGGCAATAACGCCGAGCACCAGACCAATCACGGCACCCTTATAGGTATGCATCTTCTGGTAGACGATAGCCGCGGGCAGAATGTAGCCCAGCGTGGCAACCAGGTTCATAAGCGCGCCGACCCAGTCACCCGTGGTGAGCGCATGGATAACGATCGCCATGGCTGCAACAGCGGTTCCGGCACCGGGGCCATATGCAAACCCGCACACCATCGCCGGCACCAGCGACGGGTCATACGTCAAAAACGGCGCCGAAGGAAGAATGGGCAGCTGCACATACATAAAGAGCGCGCCCAGGGCACACATAAGCGCCATGGTTACGAGCTGTTTGGTGCTCCACCTATTCGTGTTCTCAAAATGGATATGCTGCGACTGTTCAGACATAAGATCACCTGCCTCTTTCATCCGGACTCTAACCGTTGGTACTGGGATCTCACCAGTTCAGCCGGCATGCGAACCAACACACGCACGGGTCGCGGACTCATCGGCTCGACGCAGGTCCTCGCCTGCGCCACGGCCCCCCTTTGGCACCGCCCAATTTACCGCCAGTGGGGAATTTCACCCCGCCCTGAAACAGCAATTGCAAGTGTAGCACCAGCAGGCTTTCGCGCAAGCATGCCAAGGGTAATTTATGGCGGGGACTAGTTGCCGCAACTACCACGTTCCCCACCCATCCCAAAGTAGCGCGCCTTTCGCGGCAAAGCCGCGAAACAGCGACCGGGACACGTATCCCCATCAGCCACGATCTCCGCCCACGCCGACTTCAAGGCCGTAAACGCAGGGGATCCGGGGGCGTGACGGGGTTTCTCTCCGGAACGTCCTCGGACATGCAAAGAGGCTCCGCATCGCGCTTCGCGCTGCGGAGCCTCTTTGCGTCCTGCGGAAATGTTTTGGAAAGTAACCCAAAGCGGCCCGGCGGGGGTCCTGTGTAGTCACCCTTTAGGCGGAACTCTCCTAATTATTTGGATGAGTCGTTTACTTACTTGTGCTGTTACCGTCTTCCCGCTGTTGTTGGGGTATGCTTTGTTCGTATGTAAACGTATGACATGTTGATGGGGGAGGGTGCTATGGCTCGCGAGGGCGCTCGTTCTAAGGATTCTGCTAAGCCTGGCATCAAGGAAGTTGCGGCGGTGGCGGGGGTTTCGCCTACTACGGTATCTCGCGTGCTTAATAATCGCGGCTACATTAGCCAAGAGACCCGCGATAAAGTCCATGCGGCGATGGAGCGCATCAATTACACGCCCAACGATATCGCCCGTGCCATGCTCAATGGCCGCCTGAACCTTATCGGCATGATTGTTCCCTTTGTGAGCAGCCCGTTCCATGCTCAGGTTGTGCAGGCGGTCGAGCGCACGTTAGCGGAAAACGGCTTTAAGATGTTGCTGTGCAACAGCGCCAATCGACCTGATCTTGAGCGTTCCTATATCGACATGCTCCGCCGCAATATGGTCGACGGCGTCATCGTCAACTCCCTCAATATCGGTGCCGAGGC
>USTC01000093.1 GCA_900557505.1 uncultured Collinsella sp. | reverse complement strand
ATACATGAACACGATGACCGACATTGCGGGCAAGGCTTGGAGCTGGGCTTTTTGCCGGGCAATCCGCGCTCGCCAGCGTGCCAAGGCGCTGTTGCGGGAGGAGAGCGCGCAGGGCACTACCGAATACGCCATCTTGGTCGGCGTGCTCGTAGTGATCGCGATTATCGCCATCGTCGCGTTTAAGAGCAAAGTCGAAGAACTATGGAACGCGATCAAAGACGGCATCAACAGCCTGTAGGAGGCAGGCGGCCTGTCGGTTCGCCGCTGGTGCTCGTCTGTTTGCTCGTGGCAATAGCGGTGACGCTTTGGGGGCTGGGTGCTGCGCGACAGCAGCGTCCAGGCGCTACTGCCGATTTGGGATCGGGCTCGGCAGCGGTGTCACAGGCGGAAGGCGCGCGAGATATGGGCGGTCAGAATGCCGCCGTCACGGCTCGGACCTTTTTGCAGGCACTCGACGAGCGGGCCGCCAGCGCGACGGAGCCGTCTGCAGACAACGCGATCGCGGTTCGACTCGCATGGTCCGAGGACCGGCCGATGACCGAGGCGGCGGCAGACCTGTTGCGCGCCTACCGCGAGGTGCCCACGGCTCAGCTCGCCCTGAGCGGCTATCTCGATATTAAGGGCAACGTATGGGGCGCCATCGTGCGCGATGGGCGAGGCTGGGTCGACATGGTGACGGTTGCCGCGGATGCCGGCGATGCCTCGTGCCGCCTGCGTGCCGTGCGTCTGGTTCCGCAAACAACGGAGTCAAAGGAGGGGTCGTGAAATGCATGCTGTCCTGCGTGAGGAATCTGCTCAGTCGACCGTCGAATACGCCATCGTCACCGTGGCGCTGTTATCGATTGTGCTGGCGATTGCGGGGCTTTGGCGCGCTGGCACCGATGGGCGCTTGGCGGCACTGGTCGAGCGGGCAGCGTCTCATGGCGTCGCCCCGTCGTCGGTTATCGATGCCGCGACGGGTGCCAAGGACATCGCTCTGTATTGATATCGCGTGCGAGGATCGGGCGCAGTCTACGGTCGAGGCCGCCTTTTTGCTGCCGACGTTTTTGACGCTTATCTTGCTCGCGTTGCAGCCGGTGTGCCTGCTTTATACGCGCGCGGTCATGGAGTCTGCCGCCGCCGAGACCGCGCGGCTTATGACCACGACGACGGTGGAGGACGACGATGACCTTAAGGAGTTCACTCGCCGCAGACTTGCCGCGGTGCCCAACGTCTCGATTTTTCATGCCGGCGGGCCGCTGTCGTGGGATATCGAGTTAGGGCGGGCCGGTGCCGGCGGCGTTTCGTCCGTGTCTGTTGCCGGCGAGGTTAAGCCGCTGCCCGTGATCGGTGCATTCGCGCGGGCCATGGGCAGTGCGGGTGAGGGCGGCTATGTCGAGCTCAAGGTCGACGTCTCGTATCGATCGCGTCCCGAATGGCTGGAGGGAGATTATGATTCATGGATTGCTGCATGGGATTAGGCGCTGCCTGCTGCGGGTGACGCAAGGGTTTGCGGCCCGCCGTCGACCAGGCGCTCGCCGCAGGCGGGGCGGCTTTATGGGCCGTGCCGGTATCGACTTGTTTATCGAAGACGGTGCCTATACCACGCTCTCCTCTGCGGTTGTCATTCTGGTGGTGCTTACGCTGCTGTTTTCGTCGACCGCGGCGATATGGAGCATGTCACGCGCCGGAGACACCCAGGTGGCGGCCGATAGCGGCGCGCTGGCGGGCGCCAACGTGGTGTCGTCCTATCACACAGCCGCCACGGTGGTCGATGCGAGCATTTTGAGTTTGGGCCTGGCGGGGTTTGCCACGATCGGCACCGGCTTGGTTGCCATTCTCATTCCGGGCGCCGAGGTTGTCGGCAGCGATATCATCGACACAGGGACCCAGATCATTAAAACGCGTAACAAGTTTGCCAAAAGCGCGGCAAAGGGCCTGCAAAAGATCGAGACCGCTTTGCCGTACCTGGTTGCCGCGCGCGCAATGCAGGCAGTATCGGCGCAGGATACCGACGGCGTGACCTATACCGGTACGGCGCTTGCCGTGCCCAGGACATCCGAGTCGGATTTTGTTGCGCTCGAAGGATCCGAAATCTCGACCGATGCCATTAAAGATGCGTCGGAAGATCTGGAGCGCGCGGCCGAGGAACTGCAAAAAGCATCGGAGGAGACGGCGAAGGCCAAAGAGCGCGCCTGGCTAGCGGATTGCGGTGGGTCGGATAAAGGTTCGGTCGGCAGCTGTTCGTGTATGTGGGAGCGTGCAAAAAGCCTAACGGATCTCTCCGGTGTTCAAAATCCGCATTACTCATCGAGCGTTACGTGGGAGCCTCAAGTTGCCCTTGATCGCGCGAAGGACTACTACCATTGGCGTCTGACAAATGAGAAGCCCCAAGGCTCGAGTGTCGAGATGAAGGCAGAGTCTGCGGCGCGTAAGGCGTTTTATACCTATGCGAGCGCTGAGGTCGATCGGGCATATATAACCGAGAACGGAGACAGGGTTTCCTCTTATATTCCGCTGCTGCCGCGCAACTCTGATGAGGTTCGGGCGACGGAACTCTATACCGATGCGGTGTGGCCGACTAGCGTGAACGATGACAAGGCGTATTTGCATTACGGGACGACCTGCCCTAACTATAAGAAAGGAACGCCGAGCGGATTTGCTTCGGTTGCCGATTACGATGGACAGGATAAATGCAGCAAATGCCATTTTGGCGTTTCGGCGCTTGGTGCTGTTGCGGCGCCTTCAACCTCTATCGAAAACGGCTTCGAGTATCACTTTGACAAGTTTAAAGACGCCCTGGAGGACTACGTCGACTGTCGTAACAAGGAGCTTGAGCTCGAGCGTCAGACTGAGGACGAAGCCGACCGTGCGGGCAATGCGTTCGATACCGCCATCAAAGAACTTTCCGGTGAGCGCCCGCGCATCGCCCCGCCCGGTCGCAACGGCGTGGTCGCCTTTGCGGTCTCGGGCGCCATCTCCAGTCCCGACGAGCTCAACTCTTCGTTTAACACGGCAGTTGAGCTTGGCGATCGTGGTGCAATTTCTGCTGCAGTGCTCGCGCCCGATGATGCGACGGCACAAAATAACGTTCTCTCGCGGTTTTTCTCGACGCTGGAGGAGCGTTCGGGCGGCGTTGCCGGCGTGCTCGATGGCGTTATGGATGTTTGGGGCCGCCTGCTTGTGGGGTACGGAGACATCCAGGGTGCGGCCGACGAGCTTATGGGAGAGCTGATCGGTGGCTTGGGAGGGAGTAGCGGCGCGTTAGGCTCCATCGCGTCCTGGCTCGGTGACACCGTTTCGTCCTCCGTGGCGGCGCTGGGGCTCGAACCGTGCGATTTGCGTCTGCGAAAACCGGTGCTGACCGATACCGCCAATGTCATCAAAAGTCCGGGGTCCGATATCGCGGGCATCTCCAAAGCTCAAGATGCCCTGCGAAAAATCCCCTTGGGCGTGACTGACCCCAAGGCACTTTGCGAGGCCTTGGAATATCACGTCGAGCGCACCATCAGCGGCGCGGTGTTCACGCTTGCGGAGATCCCGCTGCCCGGCGGCGGCTCCATCCCGCTCACTGTCGATGTTGCCACGCTGGTGGGAGCTTTTGGCGGTGGGTCGTAATGGGCATTCGTTCGGGCTTGCGCGAGGAGCATGCCCAGGCGACGGTCGAGATGGCCGTGGTCACGCCTGTCCTGCTCGTGCTGGCTCTCATCGCGTACAACATCATGATCTTTGCTGGCGCGGTCGCGCGCTTCGACCGCGTGGTGCCCGACATCGTGCTGGCGCACGCTGTGGCGCCGGGCGGGGAGGGTGACGAGAGCTCCATTGACGCTTCCGCGACCGTTCAGGCTCAGATTCAGGATGCTATGGAGGGATATGACCTACAGGTCGAGGTCTCGAGCGAGCAGGGCACGGCGTCATCGGATGGTGGCCTGCTCTCTCTTTCTGGCACGTTTAGGACTTATACCTGCACCATGCACTACGAGCCGTGGCCGAGTTCGCTGAGCATCGCCGGCGTTTCCCTGGGGGCGCCGGCCGTGCTCACGCATGAACGTGCGGTGACGGTCGATCCATGGCGTCCGGGGGTGGTCATGTGACCGCGGTCTCGTCCTATATCGCCTACGCACGGGCGCTCAACAGGTTGGGCTGGACGCCGGCCGAGTTTGTGGTGGCGGAGGCGTTTACCGTGCGTCTGCGCGGCATGCTGGGACGGCGGTCGATTGCCGCCAGCGGACTGCCGCTTGTCATGGCGTTTCCGCGCTGTTCCTCGGTTCACACCTGCTTTATGGCCTATCCCATCGACATCGCCTTTATCGACCGCAACGGCAACATCCTCGCGTGCTACGAAAACGTACGTCCCTGGCGTATGTGTTCCTGCCCCGGCGCCTGGGCGGTACTCGAGCGCCTTTCAATCATTGTTTCGCCCCCTGCCTTTCAACGGGTGCCGGCTTAAGAATTGGCGACAGCGGAATTTCGTCATACGAAATTGGGTAAGATGGGGGAGGAAATGCATGGATGTCGAGATTCATCCCAACGCCAAAAAGCACCTGACGGAAGGGGTCGATGATGGGCGAGACATATACGACCGCTAGTGGTCAGGTTGTAACGGATGAAATGATTGACGCGTGGTGTGAGGCGTACGAGCGCGGAGAGTTTCCGGATGGCGAACACACCGTTGGCGGAATCGTGCATGGACGGCCTCCACTCTCGGGTGAGGGAACGGCAACGCTATCGGTCAAGATTCCCCTGGGAATGAAGGAGGCTATTCGTCGACGGGCGGCTGCCGAGGGGATGACACCAAGTGAGTTTGCCCGTGCGGCCCTGAGTGAAAAACTTCTTGCGGCCGGTTGATGCTTCTGACGTGCCGTTCTATAGGAGCGAGATCGTGGCCGATGTCGCGCTCAAAAACTTTTTTAAAATTCTCGGTTGACCGGAGCGCGTCCTTGGTTATACTAATCAAGCCTTGAAACAAGGCACACCTCAAATGGCTGGGTAGCTCAGTTGGTAGAGCAGAGGACTGAAAATCCTCGTGTCAGGGGTTCGATTCCCTTCCCCGCCACCTTGAATTGACTAGGACCTCTGCAAAGGGGTCCTTTTCTTTTATATGGCCCCCACGCGGAATCGAACCCCGTGAGGGCGCGGAGCTGAGTAAACGCGCAAGCGTTTGCCAGCGGAGCTCGCAAGGCGCGGAAGCGCCGCAGCGGTCCGCACGCGCGGAGCGCGGGCGCGATTCCCTTCCCCGCCACCTTGACTTGATAAGGACCTCTGCAAAGGGGTCCTTTTCTTTTACCGAGGGCTCCTGCGGAAAATGCATCCCATTATTGAGCGGAAAAACGGAACGAGCTTTCCGGCGCGCGTGTGCATTTCGGCGCGCCATCTCGGGCCCGTCTGCCCGGACATTCCTCCCACTTTTGCGCCACTTTGTAGACCGTTCGGTCGCCTGTCCGCACGCGCGGGTATACTCAAAACAATACTTTTCCTATGCAATACGATGCAGGTTCGACCTGCGCGATTCGAAGGGGGCCGTGATGGAGAGGATTCTCGGCGTTAATCTCTCTGGCTGGTTTATTCCCGAGCCTTGGGTGACCCCGTCGCTATACGCGGCGACCGGTGCATCCAACGCGGCCGAGCTGCAGGAGGCCATGGGCACCGCCGCCTATAAC
>USTC01000092.1 GCA_900557505.1 uncultured Collinsella sp. | reverse complement strand
GGTTGTGGACAACGCGGTCGACGAGGCTTTGGCCGGTTACTGCAGCCATATCGAGGTGACCATTCACCCCGACAACTCCATCACCGTCTCCGATGACGGACGCGGCATCCCGGTCGACGAGCATCCCAAGGAGAAGATCCCCACGGTGGAGGTCGTCCTCACCATCCTTCATGCCGGCGGCAAGTTCGGCGGCGAGGGCTACAAGGTGTCCGGCGGCCTGCACGGCGTGGGCGTGTCGGTTGTGAACGCGCTGTCCACGCGCGTGCAGGTGAACGTGCGCCGCGACGGCAAGGAATACCAGATCGCTTTCGAGCAGGGCAAAACCTGCGAGAAGCTGCACGAGGTGGGCACCTCCGATCACACCGGCACCACGGTCACCTTCTGGCCCGACCCCGAGATCTTCACCGAGACCACCATCTACGATTACAGCGTGCTTGCGGCGCGCTTCCGTGAGATGGCGTTCCTGAACAAGGGTCTGAAGATCACGTTGACCGATGAGCGCGCAAATCCGAGCCTCATCGTGTCGGACGCCTCGCCCGAGCCGCATAGCGACGTCTTCCAGTACGAAGGCGGCATCATCGACTTCGTGGCTTACCTTAACGAGGGTCGCGAAACGCTGAACAAGCCCATCTACTTCGAGGCCGAAAGCGCCGACGGCACGGTCGAGGTGGCCATGCAATGGTCCACGTCGTTCTCCGCGAACTCCGTCATGGCGTTCGCCAACAACATCAACACGCACGAGGGTGGCACGCACCTCGACGGCTTCAAGCAGGCCGTCACGCGCACCATCAACGAGTATGCTCGCAGCAAAGGCATCCTGAAGGAGAAGGACAACAACCTCTCCGGCGACGACACTCGCGAGGGTTTGGCCGCCGTCATCTCCGTGAAGCTGCATGACCCGCAGTTCGAGGGCCAGACGAAGACGAAGCTCGGCAACTCCGAGATCCGCCCGCTCGTCCAGAATGCCGTCACGCAGGGTTTGGCCGAGTACCTGGAGGAGAACCCCGCGCCGGCCAAGCGCATCATCGGCAAGGCAACGCAGGCCCTGAAGGCCCGCGAGGCCGCCCGCAAGGCCCGCGAGATGACGCGCCGCAAGGGCGTGCTCGACTCGTTCGCCCTGCCGGGCAAGTTGGCGGACTGCTCGTCCAAAAAGCCCGAAGAGTCCGAAATCTTCATTGTAGAGGGCGATTCCGCAGGTGGCAGCGCCAAGCAGGCGCGCGACCGCAAGACGCAGGCCATCCTGCCGCTGCGCGGCAAGATCCTCAACGTCGAGCGCGCCGGCCTGCATCGCGCCCTTTCCAGCGACACCATCAGCTCGCTCATCACGGCCATCGGCACGAACATCGGCGAGGACTTCGACGCCGACCAGGCTCGTTATCACCGCATCATCATCATGACCGATGCCGATGTCGACGGCGCGCACATCCGCATCCTGCTGCTGACGTTCTTCTATCGCTACATGCCCGAGCTCATCAACCGCGGCTATGTCTACATCGCATGCCCGCCCATCTTCGGCGTGAAGAAGAAGAACACCCGCTCCACGAAGATCGAGCGCTATATCTACGACGAGAACAGCCTGAGCCGCGAGCTCGAGGAAATGGGCGGTTCCGAGAAGTTCGACGTGCAGCGCTACAAGGGCCTGGGCGAGATGGACCCCGAGCAGCTGTGGGAAACCACCATGGAGCCCGCTACCCGCACGCTTCTGCAGGTGAGCATCGACGATGCCGCCGAGGCCGAGCGCACGGTCAGCGAGCTCATGGGCGATCAGGTCGAGCCGCGCAAGGAGTTCATCCAGAAGCACGCCCGCGACGTTAGATTCTTGGACATCTAGGAGAATTGAATGGCAGATAACACTGACAACCGCGATGGTCAGGGCGGCGAGGAGCTTCCCGACGACCTGAAGCGCCTGGTTGATGCCGCCGAGGAAGACGCGGCGGACGCCGGCGAGCAGGACGTCGAGCAGCCCGAGCCCGGCCACACGGTAACGTCGGGCCCGGTGTCTGAAGAGGACAAGGCCCGCTCGCTTATCGACATGTCCACCGTCGCCAACCCCCACGGCTCCATCATCGAGGACGCAAACGGCGGCGAAGGCACCACCGTTCGCGCGGCGTATCTGGGCAAGGAGATGGCTTCTTCGTTCCTGGAGTATTCCATGAGCGTCATCGTCAGCCGCGCCCTGCCCGACGTGCGTGACGGCCTGAAGCCGGTCCATCGCCGCATCCTGTACGCCATGAACGAGTCCGGCTACACGCCGAACCGTCCCCATATGAAGTCGGCCCGTACTGTCGGCGACGTCATCGGCAAGTATCACCCGCACGGTGACTCCGCCGTGTACGACACCATGGTGCGCTTGGCCCAGCCGTTCAGCATGCGTGTGCCGCTTATCGACGGCCATGGCAACTTCGGCTCCATCGACGGCGACTCGGCGGCAGCAATGCGTTACACCGAGGCGCGTCTGGGCAAGGCGGCTATGGAGCTGCTGCGCGATCTCGACAAGGAAACGGTCGACTTCCAGCCCAACTACGACGAAAGCCTGGAAGAACCCACGGTCCTGCCCGCGCGCTTCCCCAGCTTGCTGGTCAACGGTTCCAACGGCATCGCCGTCGGCATGGCCACCAACATCCCGCCGCATAACCTCGGCGAGACTATCGACGCCACGTGCATGATGCTCGATAACCCCGAGGTGACCACCGCCGAGCTTATGACGGCACTTCCCGGTCCGGATTTCCCGACCGGCGGCATCATCATGGGCAAAAAAGGCATCCTGGACGCCTATGAAACGGGTCGCGGCAGCCTTACCGTGCGCGCGAAGTGCAAGATCGAAGAGGGCAAGAACGGCAAAAGCTCCATCGTGGTCACGGAGATCCCGTACCAGGTGAACCGTCAGCGTCTGCTTGAGAAGCTCGGCGAGCTGGTTCGCGAGAAGAAGCTTCCCGAGATCTCGAACATCCATGACGGCGCCGACCGCCACGGCATCGACATCATCATCGAGCTGAAGAAAGACGCCATCCCGCAGGTGGTGCTCAACAAGCTGTACAAGCACACGCAGCTGCAGGTGGGCTTCGGCGTCATCATGCTGGCGCTCGTCGACGGCGTGCCCCGCGTGCTCTCCCTGAAGGAGACGCTGCACTACTACATCGCCCACCAGGAAGACGTTATCGTGCGTCGTACGCGCTATGAGCTCTCCAAAGCCGAGGAGCGCGCCCATATCCTGGAAGGCTACGTGGTTGCACTCGACCACATCGACGAGGTCATCAGCATCATCCGCTCCTCGCAAACCGACAAGGAGGCGGCGGCTCGACTGACCGAGCGCTTCGGCCTTACCGACAAGCAGACCACGGCCATCCTGGAGATGCGCCTGCGCCGCCTGACCGGTTTAGAGCGCGAGAAGATCCAGTCCGAGTTGGAAGAGCTGCGCGAGAAGATCGCATACTATAACCGCGTGCTCTCCGATCCTCAGCTGGTGCGCGACATCATCAAGGAGGAGCTGCAGGAGATCAAGAAGAAGTTCGACACCCCCCGCAGAACGCAGCTCTCCGACGCCGCCAAGGACTTGGACGTCGAAGACCTCATCGCCGAGGAGAGCATGGTGGTCACGGTCACGAAGGCCGGCTACGTCAAGCGCCTGCCCGTTGCCACGTACCGTCAGCAGAAGCGCGGCGGCAAGGGCATGCAGGCGGTGAACTTGAAGGATAACGACTACGTCGAGCACCTGTTCGTCGCGTCCACGCACTCCTTCATGCTGTTCTTCTCCACGAAGGGCAAGGTGTACCGCCTGAAGGTCTACGAGCTGCCCGAGGCATCCCGTCACGCGCGCGGCACGGCCATTGTGAACCTGTTGCCGCTCGAGAAGGGTGAGACCATCAGCGCCGTCATCGCGACGAAGGACTTCCCGACCGACGAGTACCTTATGTTCGCCACCGAGCACGGCATGGTGAAGAAGACGTCCATGGAGCAGTACGACCGTACGCGCCGTGACGGCCTTATCGCCATCAACCTCAAGGACGGCGACCGCCTTATCAGCGTGCGCCGCGTGGCTCAGGGCGAGAACGTCATCATGGTGTCGTCCGCCGGCAAGGCCATCATGTGGCCCGAGGACGAAGTGCGCGCCATGGGCCGCGGCACCATGGGCGTGCGCGGCATGAACGCGCCGGCCGATGCCAAGGTGCTCGGCATGGAGATCGCCCGCCCCGAGACCGATCTGTTCGTCATCACCGAGAAGGGCTACGGCAAGCGTACGCCCATCTCCGAGTATCCGTCGCACCATCGCGGCGGTCAGGGCGTCTTCACCATCACCATGACGGAGAAGAAGGGCTTGTTGGCCGCTATGAAGATCGTCGGTGCCGATGACGAGATCATGATCATGTCCGAGGAGGGCGTTGTGGTGCGCACTCCCGTCGAGGGCATCTCCGAGCTCGGCCGCTCCACGCAGGGCGTCCGCGTCATGAACGTTGCCGAGGATGATCGCGTGACCGCCGTCGCCATCGCCGCCCACGGCAAGAAGAAACGCGCCGCAAATGCCGATGGCGCCGAAGAGCTGGATGAGTCATCCATCGACGAGATGGAAGAGTAGCCAGCTTCAGGTATACGCAAACAATAGGGAAAGCCGCTCCGTAAGGGGCGGCTTTCCTGTTGCATGGGCATGTTGCCGTACAGCAGCATGAGATGTTTCACGTGAAACATCTCAGTAGGAGGGTGCGGTTGGGCTGGATGATCGCGTGGAGTGTCGGTCTGCGGGTATGGTGGTCGCTGCAGTGCTACGAGAAGTCCTTTGGGTCGAGGTCCTCCAGGAACGAGCGGAACTCCTCGAGTTCCTCTTCGACGGACTCGTCTTCGATGGGCTTTCGAACGATGTAGGGGTACGAAGCACGCTCTAGGACGTCCTCGTTGATATAGAGTGGGGCATCTTCGCGCAAAGCAAGGGACAGAGCGTCGCTGGGGCGGGCGTCCAGCTCGATAAGCCTCCCGTGTTGGCTCAGCGTGAGCTTCGCGAAAAACAGCGATCCCTTCACCTTGTCGATAAGGACGTGGTTGACGCTTGCATCAAGGTTGGTGAGGGCGTCGAGCAGCAGGTCGTGCGTCGTGGGGCGTGCAACCTTGGTATGCGTGACAGCCAAGTGCAGCTGAGCCGCTTCGGCGGCGCCCACCATAATGGGCACGATGCGCGATATGCCAGGCACGGGGCTCTCCTCGATAGGCTGCAGCACAAGGATGGAAGGGTCCGGTGCGCTTCCGATAATGATCTTTTGCACGGCGATGGGAACCAAGCCTGCTCCTAACTATAAGCGATTCGCTCATATATAATATCGAGCCCTTCAGAAGCCTCTTTATAAGGGATTATACTCGTGAATACGGCTCTGACCTGCGGTTTCTTCTGCAAAACAGCGGTTGAAAATAATTTTCCAAAAAGTTGAAAATTCTTCTTGACCATTCTTGGAAGACCTGGTTATAATAAACGAGCACTTTTCGAAGGGGCCCGTAGCTCAGTTGGTTAGAGCGCACGCCTGATAAGCGTGAGGTCGCTGGTTCAAATCCATTCGGGCCCACCATTACTTTGCGATAAACGCTCCACCGTGAGCCGAGTTAGCCGGTGGAGCGTTTATTATATTTCGGGCCAGAATCGGCCGATTTTTTAAACTGTCGAAATCCCGAACAAGCAAAGCGATGGTCATGGGTGCATGCCATGGGGCGTTAGCTCAGCTGGGAGAGCGCGGGCTTTGCAAGCCTGAGGTCAGGGGTTCGATCCCCCTA
>USTC01000091.1 GCA_900557505.1 uncultured Collinsella sp. | reverse complement strand
GCCGGCCGCTCGGGCGTGCCTTACCAAAGCTCGCGCCCATCTGGCAAAACGCCACGCCGCACATCATGCAGCGGCTCGCCTGGGCGCGACGTGCATCGTCATCGAGCTCCACGTACAGCGGATCGAAATCATGGCTGCGCTCCTCCACGGGGCGAAGCTCGTGGGTCACGCGATCGATATCAAGAAAAGCACCGGGCTTACCCATGGCACTTACGCCTCCTTCTTGGTCGAAGCAACAGAGCTGGCAGCCACGGACGCACCGCCCGCGGCATCAAAGCGAGCGACATCCGCGGCACTCGCGCGACCGGTCACGATGTCAAATGCCAGCTCCTCGGCCTGCGCATGCGTCTTGCCGGCAGCCTCGCCCGCGGCGACAATCGCCAGCACGCGCTCGTACTCGGTCGGAATGACCTTCACAAAGTGCTTGCTCATCGTCTCAAAGCTGTAGAGCAACTTAATGCCGCGCGGGCTCTGCGTCGCGTCCACGTGCTCCTGGATGAGCTCGCGAATCTGCACCAGCTCGCCGGCCGTCGGCGCCTTGAGCTCAACGCTCTCGTGGTTCACGCGGGCGTCGAGCGTGCCATATTGGTCAAAAACGTAGGCCACGCCGCCTGTCATGCCGGCGGCAAAATTCTGCCCGACCTCGCCCAGGATGAGCGCCAGACCGCCCGTCATGTACTCGCAGCCATGGTTGCCGCAGCCCTCGACCACCACGGTGGCACCGGAGTTGCGCACGGCAAAACGCTGGCCGGCAAGACCGTTAATGAAGCCGCGCCCGCTCGTGGCACCAAAGAACGCAACGTTGCCCACGATGATGTTCTCGTCGAACTTGTAGGTCGCATGCGGGTTGGGGCGCACCGACACCTCGCCGCCCGAAAGGCCCTTGCCAAAGTAGTCGTTGGCGTCGCCGCACACGTTGAGCGTAATGCCGCGCGGCAGGAAGGCACCAAAGCTCTGACCGGCCGAACCATCGCAATCGATGGTGATGGAGCCGGCGGGCAGGCCCTCGGGATGCGCCTTGGTCACCGCGTTGCCCAGGATGGTGCCCACGCAGCGGTTGACGTTGGCGATATCGGCGCGGAAGCGAATCGGACGCAGGTGCGCACGGGCATCGGCCGTATAGGGCACAAACAACGTGGAGTCGAGCGTCTTGTCGAGCTCGCTGTCCGCGGCCATCTGCGGCAGGAAGTGACGGCCGTCGGCGCCCGGAATATGGGCACCGAACTCGCAGGTCGCGCTCGCCAGCACGGGCGACAGGTCGAGCAGGTTGGCCTTGCGGTTGCCCGGTACCTCGATCTGGCGTAAGCACTCGGGATGGCCGACCATCTCGTCGATGGTGCGGAAGCCCAGGCTCGCCATGACCTCGCGCAGCTGCTCGGCAACAAAGAGCATAAAGTGCTCAACGTGCTCGGGCTTGCCGCGGAAACCGCGACGCAGGCGGCAGTTTTGCGTAGCGATGCCAGCCGGGCAGGTGTCCTGCTGGCAGTCGCGCTGCATGAGGCAGCCCATGGAGATGAGCGGCATGGTCGCAAAGCCAAACTCCTCGGCGCCCAGCAGGCAGGCGACGGCAACATCGGTGCCGTCCATGAGCTTACCGTCGGCCTCGAGCACCACGCGTGAGCGCAGGCCGTTTTGCAGCAACGTCTGCTGAGCCTCGGCAAGGCCAAGCTCCAGCGGCAGACCCGCATGCCAGATAGAGTCGCGTGCAGCGGCACCCGAGCCGCCATTGTGGCCGCTGATCAAGATCTTGTCGGCAGCGCCCTTGGCCACACCGGTGGCGATGGTTCCGACACCGGCCTCGCTGACCAGCTTGACCGACACGCGCGCGCCGGGGTTGGCGTTCTTAAGGTCAAAGATCAGCTCTGCCAGGTCCTCGATAGAGTAAATATCGTGGTGCGGCGGAGGCGAGATCAGGCCGATGCCGGGCGTGGACTGACGGACCTCGGCGATCCAGGGGTAGACCTTCTTACCGGGCAGGTGGCCACCCTCGCCGGGCTTGGCGCCCTGGGCCATCTTGATCTGAATCTCGAAGGCGCTGCCCAGGTAGCGGCTCGTCACGCCAAAGCGCGCGCTTGCCACCTGCTTGATGGCGGATTTCTTGGAGTCGCCGTTGGCCAGCGGGGTCTCGCGACGCGGGTCCTCGCCGCCCTCGCCCGAGTTGGAACGGCCGTGCAGGCGGTTCATGGCGATGGCCATGCACTCGTGAGCTTCCTTGCTGATGGAGCCATACGACATGGCACCGGTGTTAAAGCGGCGGACGATGTTGAGCGCGGGCTCGACCTCGTCGAGCGAAACCGGCGTGCGGCCGTTGGCGTCAAAGTCGAGCAAGTCGCGCAGGCGCACGGCACGGCCGGTGCGGTGCAGGCGGGCGCTGTACTCCTTAAAGGTGTCGTAGCTGTCCTCACGGCAGGCGGTCTGCAGCAAGTAGACAGTCTGCGGATCGATCAGGTGATCCTCGCCGCCGAGCGGGCGCCACTTGGTCAGACCCAGCGTAGGCAGCTGATCGGGAGCCGGGCTCTTAAGGATTGCGAGTGCGGCGTCGTAGCGCTCGTTTTGCTCACGCTCAACGTCCTCGACACCCATACCGCCCACACGGCTCACCGTGCCGGCGAAGTACGCGTTGACGAACTCCGGCGTAAAGCCCACGGCCTCGAAGATCTGCGCCGAATGATAACTCTGCACCGTGGAGATGCCCATCTTGGACATGATGGAGACGATGCCCGCCGTCGCAGCCTTGTTGTAGTTGGCGATGCCCTGCTCGGCCGTCACGTCCAGGTCGCCGCGTGCCGCCAGATCGCGGATGCACGCGTGTGCGTTGTACGGATAGATGCCGCTCGCGGAGTAGCCCACCAGTGCCGCAAAGTCGTGCGGAGACACGGCGTCGCCACACTCCACCACGATGTCGGCAAAGGTACGCACGCCGGCGCGGATCAGGTGGTTGTGCACGCAGGCCACGGCGAGCAGTGACGGCACGGGCACCTCGCCCGCAGCGGCACGATCGCTCAACACCACGATGTTCACGCCGTCGCGGACCGCAGTCTCAACGTCCTCTGCAAGCTGCTTGAGCGCAGCCTGCAGCGCGTCCTCGCCGGCATCACGGCGGTACACGGCACGGAAACGGCGGGTCTTAAAGCCCACGCGGTCGATGGCACAGATGCGCTCGAACTCCTCCTCGTTGAGCAACGGGCGCTCCAAGCGAACCAGCTGGCAGGCCGTACGGGAGTCCTCGAGCAGGTTGCCGTGGTTGCCCAGGTAGAGCGTGGTCGAGGTGACCATATGCTCGCGAAGGGCGTCGATGGGCGGGTTCGTAACCTGGGCGAACAGCTGATAGAAGTAGTCAAAGAACGAACGAGTCTTCTTGGACAGGCAGGCCAGCGGCGCATCGATGCCCATCGAGGCGAGCGGGGCCTTGCCCCGCTGGGCCATGGGACGCACGACCTCATCGACGTCATCCCAGTGATACCCGAGCTTAGCCATGCGCACGGCGGCGGGCACCTCGGCGTCCTCGGCGGGCGTTGCCGCGGCAGGCCTATCGAGCGCGTCGACGGTCAGCGTCTCCTCGGCAATCCAATCACGGTAGGGCTTTTCCTTGGCGTAACGGGCGCGCAGCTCGTCGTTGTAGATCACGCGGCCGCGGGCAAAGTCGACCTCGAGCATCTGGCCCGGCCCCAGACAGCCGCTCGTCAAGATGTTCTCGGGGCCCACCTCGATGGTGCCCACCTCGCTTGCCAGCATAAAGCGACCGTCGCGCGTCACATAGTAGCGGGCGGGACGCAGGCCGTTACGGTCGAGGGCGGCACCCAGCGTGCGACCGTCGGTGAAGGCGATGGCCGCCGGGCCATCCCACGGCTCCATGAGCATGGACTGGTAAGCGTCGTAGGCGCGGCGCTCCTCACTCAGGCTGTCGTTGTGGTCCCACGGCTCGGGCAGCAACATGGACGCGGCACGCGTGAGCGGGCGACCGTTCATGACCAGGAACTCGAGCACGTTGTCCAGAATCGCGGAATCGGAGCCCTCGCGGTTGATGATGGGCATCACGCGCTCAAGATCGTGCTGCAGCACGGGGCTGTACAGGTTGGGCTCGCGGGCGCGGATCCAGTTGACGTTGCCCTTGAGGGTGTTGATCTCGCCGTTGTGGATGATAAAGCGGTTGGGGTGCGCGCGCTCCCAGCTGGGCGTGGTGTTGGTGGAGTAACGCGAGTGGACGAGCGCTACGGCCGTTTTGACGGCGGCGTCGTTGAGGTCGATGAAGAAACGGCGCATCTGCGTGGCCACAAGCATGCCCTTGTACACGATGGTGCGCGAGCTCATGGAGCACACATAGAAGATCTTATCGCGCAGGGCGAACTCAGCGTCGGCCTTCTTTTCGATGGTGCGGCGGCACACGTACAGGCGACGCTCAAAGGCATCGCCGGCGGGCGTGTCGTCCGGACGGCCCAGGAAAGCCTGCAGGATAGTAGGCATGCAGGCGCGGGCCGTCTCGCCCAGGTCGTGCGGGTCGACCGGCACCTCGCGCCAAAAGAGCAGCGGCACGCCGGCCTCGGCGCAGCCCTCCTCAAACACGCGACGGGCATCCTCTACGCCCTTGTCGTCCTGCGGGAAGAACAGCATGGCCACGCCATAGTCGCCCTCTGCCGGCAGAATCTGACCGCACTTTTGAGCCTCTTTACGAAAAAAGTGATGCGGAACCTGGAACAGGATGCCAGCGCCGTCGCCGGTGTTCTTCTCGAGTCCCGTGCCGCCGCGGTGCTCCAAGTTGACCAGAATGGACAGCGCATCGTCCAGAATCTGGTGATGGCGCTCGCCGTTGATATCGGCAAGCGCGCCGATGCCACATGCATCGTGGTCGAATTCGGGGCGATAAAGGCCCTGCTGCTGAGCGGAATCTGCCTGCATCGCGATCCTCCCCTAGATATTAGACAGTCAGTTGAATAGGCATACTAGGAGCATCGCCGGCCCGTTGTGTTTCCCGCCCGTTTCGAAACAATCGCGTAACGCACGCCCTACGAGTGGGTGCCGCCGACCTCAAGGACAACAACAAGGGCCCCAAGTTCGGTCTGTAAGCTCACCGCTTCAAACATCTCAATCTGTAACACGAAGAGCCGGTTTTGGCGCTTAGATGTTACAGGTTGAGATGTTTTCGAGAGACGGTTCCGAATGTCTCGATCTGCAACACGAAGGGCCGGTTTTTGCAGTTAACTGTTACAGATCGAGATATTCCATAGGACCATTTCTTCCTGTCTTGATCTGTAACACCTAGACCCAATTTCCATCCTTAGTTGTTACAGATCAAGACATTTCGGCAATCCCCTTTCACCATCCTATTCAAATACAACAATTTTGTTAGTCTTGGTTAACTTTTTAGCATAAAACGGGTATCCTTTGCGGCGTCAAACAAACGGCACGCAGGAGCGCACCATGCTCAACCATCTCAAACAACACTTTGGCTCCCGGCGTACCGGTGGTCACGGAGGCCTAGACATTGCGCGGCATGTCGGCCCCGGGCTGCTCGTGACCGTCGGCTTTATCGACCCGGGCAACTGGGCCTCCAATATGGCCGCGGGCTCGCAGTTTGGCTACGCGCTGCTGTGGATCGTCACGCTGTCCACAATTATGCTCATTGTGCTGCAGCACAACGCGGCACACCTGGGTATCGCCACGGGCGCCTGTCTTGCCGAGGCCACGACACGTTACCTTCCCCGCTTCGTTGGGCGCACGGTGCTTGCCAGCGCCTATCTCGCGACCATCGCCACCGCCATGGCCGAAGTCCTGGGC
>USTC01000090.1 GCA_900557505.1 uncultured Collinsella sp. | reverse complement strand
GTCATTCAAAAGGCAAGGCATGACCAGAAGGTCTATGCCTTGCCTTTTTCATGCCTAGTCGTTGGGGACGTTCTTGTTTGACTAGTCGTTTAAGAATGTCCATTACGACTACCAATCGTTTTCAGTTCGTAAACTTGCATATATGCATTTATATATGCATTTGCTGGAGGTAGCGCTGAGCGGTATCCTGTTAAGTCGTCAGCATACGATTCAACAGGGAAGGCAGATTATGCATTCTCCCCAACAGCGCGGCATGCAGACCCAGCCGGTATGCAGCCGTCGCATCTTTTTGGGTAGCGCTCTCGCTGCGAGTGCTTCCGTCGTCGCCGGCGCGCTCGCCGGCTGTCAGCGCCCGTCCACGCTCAAGGTGGTTCAGCCCACGACGGGCGGCGGTCGCGACGACCTGTCCGATTCCGTGATCGGCAAGGACAAGATCCGCATTGGCATGGAGGCGGCCTACGCCCCGTACAACTGGCAGGTTTCCGAAGCCAGTGAGTACACCATCCCCATCGACAACGTGCAGGGCGCCTATGCCGATGGCTACGACGTGCAGATCGCCAAGATCGTCTGCAAGGCCCTCGGTGGCGAGCCCGTTGCCGTCAAGCAGAGCTTCTCGGGCCTTATCGATTCGCTCAACAACGGCCAGATCGACCTCATCATCGCCGGTATGAGCGCCACGCCCGAGCGCGAAGAGTCCGTCGGCTTCTCCGACCCGTACTTCATTGGCTACTTTGGCCTGTTCGTAAAAGAGGGTTCCCCCTACCAAAACGCCACCAAGCTCAGCGACTTTAGCGGTGCCACGGTACTCGGCCAAAAGGACACCATGCTCGATACCGTCATCGACGAGATCCCGGGCGTTGTGCACAAGAACCCGGTCGATTCGGTTCCCACGGTGTTCTCGAACCTGCTGCAGGGCACGTGCGATGCCGTGACCTACAACACCGAGAACGAGAAGGGCTATATGGCCCAAAACCCGGGTATCGTGCCGATTCAATTTGCCGAAGGCGAGGGCTTTAAGCAGGAGGTCACGGCAAACGTCGGCTGCCGCAAGGGCTCGGATAAGCTGCTTAAGCTCATCGACAAGACACTCAAGGGCATTGGCCAAGAGGAACGCGACCAAATGTGGGACGCGTGCCTCGATCGTCAGCCGGCATAGGGAGGCAGCATGAAAACCATCAATCGTCTGGCCTCCTTCATCAAGGCCGACCACCGTTATGTGTATCTGGGCACGAGCGTTATCGCGGCGCTCGGCCTGGCGTTTAGCCAGCGCAACCCCACGCCGCTGAGCTTCTTGGCGCCTACGGGCGCGTTCCAAGACTGCCTCTGGGCAATCCTTTGGGCCTGGCTCGTCGTATCGGCGGCGGCGCTGGTCACCAAGCTTATGCACTGGAACGACTATCGCGAAAAGTCGCCGTTCGCATCCGAGCGCTTCCGTCGTGGCGCACGCTTAGGCAGCTACGTCGTGGTCGCCATCGCGGCGATCTTTTTCGTGGACCGTTGCGTCATGTCGTTTATCGATCTGGTGCGGGTGAGCATTGTCTCGGACTCCAACCCCAGCGACTTTTTGTCGAGCCTGGTCTACATGACCTACAAGAGCGGGGACTTCTTTATCCGCGGTATCGAGATTACCATCGCGCTTGCCACCTTCGGCACCGTCATCGCATTCTTCCTGGCGCTGCTCTTTGTGTTCCTGCGTATTCAGACGTTCGACCGCGTGGATAACGATCTGGTGCGCTTCTTTAAGAGCATCGGCCGCGGCTTTGCGACTGTCTACTCCACCATCGTGCGCGGCACGCCCATGATGGTTCAGGGCCTGCTCATCTATTACGCGGGCTTCACCGTTTTGCGCGGCATGGGCTTCGAGACCGCCCAGGCCAACCAGATTTGGAGCACCTTCACCGCCGGCCTCGTTACCATCTCGCTCAACTCCACCGCCTACATGATGGAGGTCCTGCGTGGCGGCATCGAGTCCATCGACGCCGGCCAAGCCGAGGCGGCGCGCTCGCTGGGTCTGTCGCAGTGGCAGGCCATGCGCAAGGTCGTGTTCCCCCAGGGTATTAAAAACGCGATCCCCGCACTCACCAACGAGCTCATCATCAACATCAAGGACTCGTCGGTGCTTTCGGTCATCGGCGTGTTCGACCTCATGTACGCCACCACCACCGTCGCCGGCGTGTACTACCGCCAGATGGAGGTCTACTGCGTGGCGCTCGTGGTCTACCTGATCCTGACGCTCGTGGCGAGCCGCCTGCTCGAGGCCTTTGGCAAAAAGCTCGGCGCCGAGGCCCCGGCAACGCTGCCCAGCTCCAACTAGGCTCAAGACGAGGAGAATCATCATGGCAGATACCGCCACTACCGGCACCGCGGCCGCCGCACAGACCAATGAGCCGCTCATCCGCGTCGAGGGCCTGCGCAAGAGCTTCGGCTCGCTCGAGGTGCTCAAGGGCATCGACCTGTCCGTTAACCCCGGCGAGGTCGTCACCATTATCGGCGCCTCGGGCTCGGGCAAGTCGACCTTCCTGCGCTGCCTCAACCTGCTCGAGACCCCGGACGCGGGCCACATCTGGTTCCACGGCCAGGACCTTACGGCCGAGCGCTGCAATATCAATAAACTCCGCGAGGACATCGGCATGGTGTTCCAGGGCTTTAACCTGTTCAACAACATGGACGTGCTCGACAACTGCACGCTCGCGCCCGTCACGCTCAAAAAGATGAGCAAGGCCGAGGCCGAGAAGGTCGCGATGGAGCATCTGACGAGCGTGGGGCTCGAAAAGTTCGCGCACGCCGCTGTGGGTCGCCTGTCCGGTGGCCAAAAGCAGCGCGTGGCCATCGCGCGCGCCCTGTGCATGAATCCGCAGATCATGCTGTTCGACGAGCCGACTTCGGCACTCGACCCCGAGATCGTGGGAGAGGTGCTCGAGGTCATGCGCAAGCTCGCTGCCGACGGCATGACCATGGTCGTCGTCACGCACGAGATGGCCTTTGCCCGAACCGTGTCCGACCGCGTGGTCTTTATGGACAAGGGCGTGGTGCTCGAGGACGCCGCGCCGGCCGAGCTCTTCGGCAACCCCAAGCACCAGCGCACCCGCGAGTTCCTCTCGCGTTATCTCGAGGACAAATAACCGACCGCAAACGCTTATGTGGCAGGGCCGCTCCGGTGGGGCGGCCCTCGTCATCACAATCGAAAGGATGTCATGGCCGAGGTTTGGCGCTTCTTTGCGCATGAGGATGATTTTGCCGATATAGACGAGGCAGGCGCGTGCGAGCGCTTGGGCCGTGTGCTGTCGTTTCCGACTATCTCGAGCATGGATGCCAAGGCGGTGGACTGGCAGCCCTTCGACGACCTGCGCGCCTATATGCAGCAGGCCTGGCCGCGCGTGTTCGCGGCGGGCGAGGTCGAGCTTATCGACCATTCGCTATTGGTGACGCTTGCCGGCAGCGATTCGGCTCTTAAGCCCATTATGCTCATGGGCCACATGGACGTGGTCCCCGTGGTGCCCGGCACCGAGGCCGACTGGACGCATGTCCCCTTTAGCGGTCACGTGGACGGCACCTACATTTGGGGTCGCGGTGCTATCGACATGAAGGATCAGGTCGCAGGTATTCTCGAGGCTGTCGAGTATGCGCTGGCGCACGGTTGGCAGCACGAGCGCACGCTGCTGCTGGCCTTTGGCCAGGACGAGGAGACTACGCAGTACGGCGCAGGCGCCATCGGCCGCGCGCTCGAGGAGCGCGGCATTGAGCTTGAGTACCTGATTGACGAGGGCGACTACCGCATCGTTCCGGCTGCCGAGTACAGCGCGGGCGAGGGTTGGCTCATGCACGCCGACCTGGCTGAGAAGGGCTATGCCGACATTGTGCTCAAGACAAAGAGCGCGGGTGGACATTCTTCCAACCCCTACGGCGGCACGTCGCTCGAGGTGCTCAGCCGTGCCATCACCGCAATCTGCGATATTGAGTGGCCGACGCGCGTGACCGACTTGCTTGCCGCCCAGCTCGTCGAGTTGGGGCTCTACACGGCGGATGAAATTGCCGCCAACGGGGGCGCCATTGTCCGCGATTGCCTCGCCAGCAAGAAGCTCTATCCGCTGGTGACGACCACCTGCGCGCCCACGCAGATCGAGGGTGGCAGCACCGGCGCCAACGTAATGCCGCAGGATATGTGGGCCAACATCAACTTCCGCATGCTCGAGGGCACGAGCGTGGCCGACGTTGTGGCGCGCTGCCGTGAGGCGGTTGCCGGGGCGGACCTTGCCGGTCGTGTCGAAGTGGAGCTGGGCCCCGGCAGCTCCGAACCCTCGCCGTCCCCGCGCATCGGTGGTCCCGGCCTCGAGGCGGTTCGCTCCATCGCCGCCCGCTATTTCCGTGATCCAAAGGGGACGGAGGAAAGCGGATCATTCGAGCCAGTGGCAATTGTGCCCTCGACCGTGATCGGTGCGACCGACGCTGCCAACTACCAGCGCATTTGCCCTGAGTGCATTCGCTTCTCGGCCTTTGTGGTTGATGACGACGAGTGTGATCGCGGCGTCCACGGCACCAACGAGCGCATCACCCGCCGCGCCTACCTCCAGGGCATCCGCTTCCTCGTCGCCCTACTCCAAACGCTCTAGCCAAAAAGCAAGCCCTTGGTGCAATGGGGTCAGGTTTGTTTGCACCAATCATTCCGTGCGGGTTATATGCAGGTTTGCCTGCGCACGCTATCATATATGGGTTAGACCGCAACTATGTACCCCGTACGCGAAGGGATGCGCATGTATCTGAAGATCGACATGTTCTAGCTGGGCTTACCCCCGCAGTGGCGCCGTGCGCCCCATCAATTCTGCCGATTTTCACCTTCACGCATATAAAGGAGTCCCGTCATGCGCGACAAGCTCGAAAAGATCATCAAGGCCTACGAGGAGCTCGAGAAGAAGCTTTCCGACCCGGCCGTCGCCTCCGATATCAAGGAGTTTACGCGTCTCAACAAGGAGTACGCGCACCAGTCCGACCTCATCGCCGCCTCGCGTGAGTACATCGGCGCGCTCGATGACATCGAGGCCGCCAAGGAAATGCTCCACGATACCACCGATGCCGATGAGAAGGAGATGCTCCAGATGGACATCTCCGAAAACGAGGCCAAGCTTCCCCAGCTCGAGGAAGACATTAAGTACATGCTCATCCCGAGCGACCCCAACGACGACAAGAACACCATCGTCGAGATCCGCTCCGCCGCCGGTGGCGACGAGGCGGCCATCTTTGCCGGCGATCTGTACAAGATGTACCAGCGCTTCTGCGAGTCGCGCGGCTGGAAGACCACCGTGCTCGATTCCAGCCCCAGCGAGGCCGGCGGCTTTAAGTCCATCGAGTTCAAGGTCGAGGGCGACCGCGTCTACTCCGTCATGAAGTTCGAGTCCGGCGTGCACCGTGTCCAGCGCGTTCCCAAGACCGAGTCCCAGGGCCGTATCCAGACCTCCACGGCAACCGTCGCCGTGCTTCCCGAGGCCGAGGAGATCGACGTCCAGATCAACCAGTCCGACCTGCGCATCGATACCTACTGTGCCTCCGGCCCTGGCGGTCAGTGCGTTAACACCACCTACTCCGCCGTGCGCATCACCCACCTGCCCACCAACACCGTGGTGCAGTCGCAGGAGCAGCGTTCCCAGATCCAGAACCGCGAGGTCTGCATGCAGATGCTGCGTGCCCGTCTGTACGAGATGGAACTCGAGAAGCAGCAGGCCGAGCTCGGCGCCGAGCGCCAGAGCCAGATCGGCCACGGCAACCGTTCCGAGAAGATTCGTACGTACAACCAGCCCCAGGACCGCGTGACCGATCACCGCATCGGCTTTAAC
>USTC01000089.1 GCA_900557505.1 uncultured Collinsella sp. | reverse complement strand
CCCCGCCGTGCGCTTCGCGCGGCGGGGTCCTTCCGTCCTGCGGAAAGATTTGGGAGGTAAGCCCTGGGGCCTCCTACGGTGACTGGGGAGGCCGAGACTATTCGTCTTCTTGCTGCGGGTGCCTGGGGTAGGATGCGGCGTGCATTTTTGGGAGTATTCAGCAGCCGAGGGTGCCTGCATACTGGGTTTTGGGCGAAAGGCAGGCACCATGGGCCGCATCCTGTAAAAAACGAGCGGCTCTAGAGGCGTTGGGGCTCAGAATCGGGGCTTTCAGCGCAGTTTTGCACCCCCGCCCCCGCGCCCGCGGACCCCGGGACGCTGAATACTCCGGAATTTGCACGGCGCCCCCTGGGGTACCTGTGGGCAAAAAGCAACCGCCCTGCCGAAATATGCATTTTTCGGTGCGGTTTATGCAAAAATGCTGCTGCGAGCGCGTCGGCAGCTCGCTAGAACTTGAATCCCAGGACAGGTTACTCGGCGCTCTTGAGGGCGCCGACCATGTCGATCTTGTTGAGCGTTCGGTTGGTGGCGAGGTTGACGATGATCGTAAAGCCGAAGGAAAGCACCACGGCAAGCACGTAGCTCAGCGGCTCGACTTCGACGTCAAAGTACAGCGACGGCATCTGCAGGATGTACGTAAAGCTCTCGGCAAGCAGGCCACCCAGCGGCACGCCCAGTGCGGTGCCAATCGCCGTGAGGATCAACGTCTCCTTGTTGACGTAGTGGTGCACCTCGCCACGGCGGAAGCCCAGCACCTTGATGGTCGCCAGCTCGCGCTCGCGCTCGGAGATATTCGTGTTGGACAGCGTAAACACCACCACAAACGACAGGCACGCCGCCATAAAGGTCACGAGCACCACGACGGAATTGATGATAGTAAAGTTCGCCTCATAGTTTTCCCAATGTTCGGCCGTGCTCGAGATGGTGAGCCAACCGTCGCTTTTAAGCTTCTTGCTAAACGCAATCTGGTCAGAAGATGAACCCTTAAGCAGCACAAAGATGCCGTTAAGACGCGCGCTTCGGCCGAACGCGCGCTCATAGGTGCCCTGCGTCATGTAAAGCGTGTTGCCCAGATAGTTGAGCGAAATGTCGCTGACTTTGACCTTGGCTACGTTGAGCGACGAATCCTGGACGTGCGCCGTATCGCCCGGTTGAATCCCCAGCACCAGCTGTGAACTCTTGCTCAGGTACACATCTCCGTCACGCAAGGATAGCGGCTCTTTGGACTCGTCCTCGAGGCACACGTAGTCGTCCAGATCGTTCATGCGGTCATCGGGCACCACGATCAGCTGCACGGTCTCGCTCTTGCCGCCAAACGTAAAGGTAACGTTGTCAGTCATGATCGGCAGCGTCGAAGTTACGGTCACGTTGGAATCATTGGCCGCGCTGCGCTCATCCAACGCCGCGCACGTCTGCGTAAAGTCATCGGGGTTGGCGACCGCCAGCAAGTCATAGCGCGTGATATGCCCATACTGCTTGGGCGAAAGCGCGACCGACGTGTCGCGAATACCCATACCGCAGATCACAAGCGCGGTGCAACCCGCGATGCCAAAGATGGTCATAAAGGCGCGCTTTTTATAGCGGAATAGGTTGCGTGCAGCGACCTTGTTCAAAAAGCCCATGCGGCGCCAGATAAAGCCGATGCGCTCGAGCAAGATGCGCGAGCCAGCGCGCGGGGCCTTGGGACGCATAAGCGAGGCCGGGGTCTCGGCCATCTCGTGGCGGCAGGCGATAATCGTGGCGCCCACCACGCCCACGGCAAACAGCGCCACCGACACGAGCGACGACACGATGTCGTACGAAAGCAGCATCTGGGGCAGTGAGTACATGTCGTCGAACACCGTAAACAGGAACAGCGGCAGGCCCACAAATCCGATGATGTTGCCGAGCACGCCGCCGATCAGACAAGCCCACAGCGCATAGTCCACGTATTTGGACAGAATACGCCCGCGCGAATAGCCGAGCGCTTTGTACAGGCCAATAAGCGTGCGCTCCTCCTCGACCATACGCGTGGCGGTGGTGAGGCTGATGAGCACGGCGACGATAAAGAAGATGAACGGGAACACCGTGGCGATGGCCTCAATTGACGAGCTATCGCTCTCCACGCTCGAGTAGCTTGCGATATTGCCGCGGTCCTGGATGTACCAGGTGCATTCACCAAGGTCAGAGAGCTCGGCGCGGGCATCGGCAAACTGCTGGTCGGCGGCGGCACGGCGCTGGTCCAGGTCGGCTTGCGCCTGCGCACGCTCGTCGCTGCCCTCGGCCATGCGATTGATGTTGTCCTGCTCAATCCCAAAGAGCATATTCGCCTGGCGCTCGGCCGCATCCAAGCTTGCCGGCGTGTCGACCGTCAGTTCCTGAGCGCGCGCCTTCTCACGCCCCTCGCGGATCTTCTCGATGTTGCCTTTAACCTCGTTGATCTTTGTCGTGTAGGCATCTGAATAGGAGTTAAGACTCTTGGCTCCCTCGACGATCACGTGGACTGCGGAGTAGGAAGAAGATGTCGCGGCATCCTCGCTCACATAGAACTTATAGTCCGCAGCCGAAGCAGCGCGAAAGGCGTTGACTGTCGAGTCGGAGCTCACGTCGGTAGGATCGAGGACCTCGGCCGTAATGGTGTAATCGCCCGCGGCAAACTGATCCTTGGCACTTTGGTTGGACGAGCTCGCGTCATTGGCGGCAAAACTCACCGTATCGCCGAGCTTTTTGCCCGAAGCCTTCAGGAACTTCGAAGTCACCGCGACTTCATCGGCGCTCTCGGGCAAATCGCCGCTCACCAACACCGGTTGATCGATGTTCTCCTTGGAGAGACTCTGCACGACCACGCGTTCGCGCGTTGTGCCCACGGCGGTGTAGGCGGTCTCGGTGTAGATGCCCTCGGCCGTCTCGACGCCGTCGACCTCTTGGATAGCCGCAAGATCGTCGCGCGTAAGGCCATAGGTCGACTGCACGTTGATGTCATAGACATTCTGCTGATCAAAATAGGCGTCGACCGAATCGCACAGGTCCTCGCAGCCCGCCTTGAGGCCGCACATCACGCTCACGCCGAGCGCGGTGATCACGACGATAGACAAGAAACGTTTGAGGCTGCCGCGAATCGTGCGGTAGATGCCACGGCGAAAAACCGTCGGCACCATATCGTTTGAGCTTTGGGCAGTACGGTAGGTCGCGAACTCCCGATCGCGACCCGTGTGCTCCGTATCGTGGTTTTGGCTGTTTTGGCGATCCTGGTCCATGGGCGCTACCACTCGATCGTCTCGATAGGCACGGGATTTTGCTGGACCGTCTCGCTCTCCACGCGGCCGCTCTTAAAGCGGATCAGGCGATCGGCCATGGGCGCCAGTGCGGAGTTGTGGGTGATGATAATGACCGTAATGCCCTGCTTGCGGCAAGTGTCCTGCAGCAACTGCAAGATCTGCTTGCCGGTTTTGTAGTCGAGCGCACCCGTAGGCTCGTCGCACAAAAGCAGCTTGGGGTTCTTAGCCAGTGCGCGGGCGATGGACACGCGCTGCTGCTCGCCACCCGAAAGCTGTGCCGGAAAGTTGCCCAGGCGCTCGCCCAGGCCAACCTGGCGAAGCGTCTGTTCGGCATCGAGTGAATCGGGGCAGATTTGCGCTGCAAGCTCGACGTTTTCGAGCGCCGTCAGGTTGGGGACCAGATTGTAGAACTGAAAGACAAAGCCGACGTCGGCGCGGCGGTATTCCACGAGCTGTGCCTCGTTGGCAGAGCTCACGTCGCGCCCGTCCACCGTCACAGTTCCGGAGGTTACCGTATCCATGCCGCCCAGAATGTTGAGAGCCGTGGTCTTGCCGGCACCCGAAGCACCCAAAATGATGGCGAGCTCGCCGCGCTCGACCGTAAAGCTTGCGCCGTCGAGTGCATGAATGCGGGCGTCACCCTCGCCGTATGCTTTGATGACGTCTTTGAATTCGATATAGGCCATCGATCAATTCCCATCTGGTCGGATAACTCTTTAGTATTACCCATTTCCCACCGACCAAAAAGGGACAGGTTTATTTTGGCAGGTTTTATATGGGGAAACGGCAGCTATAGATGAGGCGCCGGGGAGGCAGAGAAATCATCAACGGGGTCAGGCCGACCGCCAAACACAACGCACGCATCTCTATCTGTCAGCCAAATCATTCGAACAGCTGTTCGTTTCTATGATATGATTCCACTATCTAAGCAGGCCAATTCGCAGAAAGGCGGCCAACATGGCGTTCGACTTTAAGAAGGAATGCAAGGAGCTCTACAAACCTGCAAGCAAGCCGAGTATCGTAACTGTCCCGCCTATGAGCTACGTTGCCGTTCGCGGAAAGGGCGACCCAAATACCGAAGGTGGCGAGTATCAAAACGCCCTGCCGCTGCTTTACGGCATCGCCTATACCGTCAAGATGTCGAAGAAAGGCTCAAGGAGTATCGAAGGCTATTTCGACTTTGTGGTACCGCCGCTCGAGGGTTTCTGGTGGCAAGACTCCCCGAGCGGCGACATCGACTATGTACGCAAGGACGATTTCAACTTTATCTCGTGCATCCGCCTGCCCGATTTCGTCACCCAAGATGACTTTGACTGGGCAGTCGCGGAAGCCACGACCAAAAAGAAACTGGACTTTTCTGCCGTCGAGCTGCTTAAAGTTGACGAAGGTCTCTGCGTTCAATGCATGCACACCGGGCCCTACGACAACGAACCGGCGACCGTAAACGCTATGCATGAATTAATGACCGAGCAGGGCTATGTCCCCGACTTCTCAGACTCCCGTTTACATCACGAAATCTATCTCTCCGATCCACGCAAATGTGCACCGGAGAAACTTAAGACTGTGGTTCGTCATCCTATCAAGCGCGCTGAATAGCGTTGGGCGCCGTTCCGCGCATCAGGTTTTAGGCCAGGCAATCAGCCGCTCCAAGGTCATCTGGCAGCTTCCTTGACGCAGGTCATCGTATCTTATAATTTTATGTCTCTAAAGCTGGAAAGCCTCTCAACGATGCGCAACTCCAGCTCTTTTTATATCAAGAGGCTTAAATGAAATACCAGAAGTCGTGGATATCCATCAACAAACAGATAGCACTATTGACAGGAAACAAGGGTCTTAAGTGCTCTGATCAAAGCGAACTCGAGCGAGCTTTGGTCGAAGTCGGCTACTACAGGCAAAGTACTCGAGCGTCACTCCTCGTACGCGCCCTCAAGCCGAAGCAGCCACTCCTTGCGATCGAGCCCGCCGGCATATCCGTTAAGTGAGCCATCGGCGGCAACCACGCGATGGCACGGCACGATAATCGAAATGGGATTGCGTGCAACCGCAGCCCCCACGGCACGCGGGGACACAACGGGAGCCTCGTTTCCCGGCACACGATGTCGAGCCGCAACACGCTGGGCAATCTCACCATACGTAGCGACCTCGCCACGCGGGATAGAAAGCAGCTCAAACCAAACCTCACGCTGAAACGCCGTGCCAATCATATGCAACGGCGGCGTAAACCGAGGCTCCTGCCCCGCAAAATAAGCATTCAGCCAGGCCCAAGAACGCTCAAGCACCGAAGAAGCCGCGCCATTTGCCGGACTCACCGAAGACATCCCACCGGTACCAGAAACCGCATCGGCACCTACGACATACTCCGCATCCTCTTTGAGCAGCGTAGAGCCAAAGTGCTCCTGACCCTCAAACCAAAGCCCCGTCAGACCGCGGCCATCAGCGGCAAGCAAGATTTCGCCCAAAGGCGAAGCAAACGTCGTCGTGACCACCAGCGGCTCCTTTCAAAACTCCGCACCATAATACCGCGAATTGTGCAGACAACCCCAATCGACCCCAAAGTCACCTCGGGCAGCAGGCGCGAAGCGCCG
>USTC01000088.1 GCA_900557505.1 uncultured Collinsella sp. | reverse complement strand
CCGATGGTCAGATCTACCTGCAGTCCGAGCTCTTCTTCCAGGGCCAGCGCCCGGCAGTCGACGTGGGCATTTCCGTGTCCCGCGTCGGTGGCGACGCACAGACCAAGGCTATGAAGCAGGTCGCCGGTAACCTCCGTCTGGACCTTGCTTCGTACCAGGAGCTCGCCGGCTTTACGCAGTTCGGCTCCGACCTCGACGAGGCTACTCAGAAGCAGCTGACCCATGGTGCCCGCATGACCGAGCTCCTTAAGCAGCCGCGTTACAAGCCGTTTGAGGTTGGCGAGCAGATCGTTACGCTGTTCGCTGGCAACGAGGGCTTCCTGGATGACCTGGAGATCGCCGACGTGCTGCCTTTCCGTGCTGAGCTCATCGAGTACATGGACAATGGCTTTGGCTCGCTGCTCGACAAGGTTCGCGCCAAGAAGATCGATGATGACACCAAGGCCGAGCTCTTGCGCGTCATCGGCGACTTCAAGCAGCAGTTCATGGCCAAGCACCATTCGGATGTTTCTGGATCAGAGGAGAACTAAGCCCCATGGCCAACCTTCGCGACATTAAGAAGCGAATCTCCTCGGTTACCACGACCAAGCAGATCACGCGCACGATGGAGATGGTCTCTACGGCCAAGATCCGTCGTGCCCTCGATCGCTCCAAGCAGGCCGAGCCCTATAAGGAGGCGCTGACCGACGTCATGTTGACGGTCGCCGGCGACGCCTCCTGTTCGGGCACCGATCCCATGCTGCAGAAGCATGAGAGCGTCAAGCATGGCCTGATTGTCGTTATTGCCTCGGACCGCGGCCTTGCCGGCGGTTTCAATACGACGGTGGAGCGTACGGCCGAAAAGCTCGCCGCTTCTTGGGCGAACGACGGCATCGAGTGCGAGATCATCGCGTGTGGGCGCAAACCGGCCACGTATTTCCGTGACCGCGCAAACGTCGTCATGCACTTTGAGGGCAACTCCTCTGAGCCCGATTTCAATCAGGCCCGCATGATCTCCTCTCATATCTGCGATGCGTATCGTGCCGGTGAGCTTGACCGTGTCGAGCTTGTCTACCACCACGCCAAGAACCGCGTGGATCAGGAGCTTCGCGTCGAGCATCTGTTGCCGCTCGACCCCGAGATGATCGCTATGGCCCACGGTCCGCGTAAGAACGAGACCGACGCCCCTAAGCGCATCTCGTCCACGTTCGAGTTCGTGCCCTCTCCCGAGCATGTTCTCGGCAAGCTTGTGCCGTCTTATATCCTGACGGTCATCTACCAGGCCCTGATCGATTCGGCGGCTGCCGAGCAGGGTGCACGCCGCAAGGCCATGCACTCCGCGACGGAAAACGCCACCGCGATCATCTCGACCCTTACCCGCACGTATAGTCGCGTGCGCCAGGCTTCGATCACGACCGAGATTAACGAGATCGTCGGCGGAGCCTCAGCATTGGAGGAACAGTAATGGCTAATAACACCGTAAAGCTTGCGGTCGAGGAAGCCACCAAGAAGACGACTGCCGGTGATGGTCGCATCGTGCGAATCATCGGCCCTGTCGTCGACGTCAAGTTTGACGGCGCGGTGCCCCCGATCTACAACGCGCTCACGGTCGAGGCCGAGACCCCGATCGGTCATCTGAGCACGATCCTCGAGGTCGAGAACCAGCTTCCGGGCGGCGTCGTCCGCACGGTCGCCATGTCCTCGACCGACGGCCTGCAGCGCGGCCTCATCGCCACCGATACCGGTGAGCCCATGAAGATGCCCGTTGGTCCCAAGACGCTCGGCCGCATTTGGAACGTCATGGGCAAGCCCGTCGACGGCAAGCCCATGCCCGAGGTGGAGGAGTTCTACCCCATCCACCATGCAGCGCCCCGTTTCGACGAGCTCACCACCAAGACCGAGATCTTCGAGACCGGCATCAAGGCCGTCGACCTGCTCGAGCCCTACATCCGCGGCGGCAAGACAGGTCTGTTCGGCGGCGCCGGCGTCGGCAAGACCGTTCTGATCCAGGAGCTCATCAACAACCTCGCCCAGGAGCACGGCGGCACCTCGGTGTTCACCGGCGTCGGCGAGCGTACCCGCGAGGGCACCGACCTGTTCCTCGAGATGAGCGAGTCTGGCGTTATCGACAAGACCTGCTTGGTCTATGGTCAGATGAACGAGCCGCCCGGAGCGCGTCTGCGCATCGGTCTGGCCGGCCTTACCACCGCTGAGTACTTCCGCGATCGCGGCCAGGACGTTCTGCTGTTCATCGACAACATCTTCCGCTTCTCCCAGGCAGGTTCCGAGGTTTCCGCACTGCTGGGCCGTATGCCGTCCGCCGTTGGTTACCAGCCCACGCTGGCAACCGAGATGGGCGACCTCCAGGAGCGCATTACCTCGACCAAGACGGGCTCCATTACCTCCGTCCAGGCTGTCTACGTCCCCGCAGACGACCTGACCGACCCGGCGCCTGCCACGACGTTTACGCACCTCGACGCCACCACGGTTCTTTCGCGTAGCATTTCGTCGCTCGGCCTGTTCCCGGCTATCGACCCGCTCGCATCTTCCTCCGACGCTCTCGATCCCTCGATCGTCGGCGAGGAGCACTACCGTGTCGCCGTCAAGGTCCAGGAGCTCCTGCAGGAGTACTCCGACCTTCAGGACATCATCGCCATTCTGGGTATGGACGAGCTGTCCGAGGAGCAGCGCCTTACGGTCAACCGTGCCCGTAAGATTCAGCAGTTCCTCTCGCAGTCCTTCCACGTCGCCGAGAAGTTCACCGGCAACCCCGGTGTCTACGTCCGCGTCGAGGATACCGTCCGCTCTTTCGCCGAGATTGTCGACGGCAAGGCCGATGACCTGCCCGAGCAGGCTTTCCGCTATGCTTCCACGATTGAGGACGTGCGCGAGCGCGCCCGCAAGATGGGGGAGAAGTAGGTTATGCGTATCCGCATCGTGTGCCCCGTGAGCTGCGCCTATGAGGGCGACGCTGCGTTTGTGTCGATTCCGTCCACGGATGGCGAGTTTGGCGTTCTGCCTGCTCACTCCAGCGAGATCTGCACGATCGACCGCGGTTACGTTCGCGTTTCCGATAAGGCCATGGGCACTGTCGACCACACGTTTGCCGTGGCCGGCGGCTATGCCCAGGTTGCGGACGATGTCGTGACCGTTCTCGCCGAGCGCGCTTGCGATTTGGCGACCGTCGATGCCGACAAGCTTAAAGCTGATATTCAAGGTTTTGAAGAGAAGCTGGGTAATTTGTCGGAGGATGATGCACGCCGCGCCTACCTCTATAATGAAATCGCATGGTGTAAGCTCAAGCTTGCCCAATAGTCAAACGATTTAGCGTTCGACCATTTGCGAACACATCATGCCCGGGATGGCCCAGCCACCCCGGGCATGCTTTTTGAAAGGGTAGACCTTGGATATTATCCGCGTTGAGGGTGGCCACGCCATCGGAGGCTCCGTGCCCGTTTCGGGCGCCAAGAACTCCGCACTCAAACTCATGGCGGCAACGCTTCTGGCGCCGGGCAAGACGACGCTGCAGAACGTGCCCGATATTTCCGATGTCCACGTGATGGGCAAGGTGCTCAAGGGCATGGGCGCTACGATCGATGTTCTCGACGAGCACACGCTCGAGATTGATACCTCTCAGGTCGATTCTTGGGAGGCCCCCTACGAGCTCGTTGCCAAGATGCGTGCTTCCACCGCCGTCATGGGACCCCTGCTGGGTCGCTTCCATCGCGCCAAGATTGCCATGCCGGGCGGCTGCAACCTGGGTGCTCGCAAGATCGATATGCACATTCTTGGTCTTGAGGCCCTGGGCGTTGAGTTCGATACCGCCCACGGTTACATCAACGCTAATGCGCCCCAAGGTCTGCTCGGTACCACCGTCACGCTCGAGTTCGCCAGCGTCGGTGCGACCGAGAACCTCATCATGGCCTCTGTGCGCGCACAGGGCACCACGGTTATCGATAATGCCGCCCGCGAGCCCGAGATCGTCGATCTCGCTAACATGCTCAACGAGATGGGCGCCAAGATTGTTGGCGCCGGTACGCCCGTCGTGACTATCGAAGGCGTGGAAGAGCTCCATCCCGTTACCCATCGCGTGGTGGGCGACCGCATCGAGGCCGGTACCTTTATCGTTGCCGGTGCGTTGATGGCCGACGATCGCGGTGTCGACGTCACGGGTTTTTGCCCCATTCACTTGGGCATGGTGCTCAAGAAGATGGAGCTCATGGGTATCGACTGCGAGCGCGTCGAAGATGGCGTCCATGTGAACCGTGCCGAGCGTATCAAGCCGGTCGACATCCAGACGCTTCCGTTCCCCGGTTTCCCGACCGACATGCAGGCGCAGATTATGGTGCTCTCCGCCCTTGCCGACGGCAGTTCCGTTATTACCGAAAATATCTTCGAGAATCGCTTTATGTTTGCCTCTGAGCTGGTGCGCATGGGTGCCGACATTCGTATCGAGAGCCATCATGCCATGATTCATGGCGTCAAGGGCTTCTCGGGTGCACAGGTTACCTCGCCCGATCTGCGTGGCGGAGCGGCCCTCGTCGTAGCGGGCTTGATCGCCGACGGGACGACCGAGGTTTCGGCCATCCATCACATCAAGCGCGGCTACGAGCAGTTTGTCGAAAAGCTGCAGGCGCTCGGCGCGCATGTCGGGCATGCTACCGTCCCCGATCCCGTCATCTACTAATACAGGTTGCCTATGTTTAATAAAAAGCCCCTCGCGGATACCTCCACCCGAAGACCCTCAACTGGTGCGCAGGCCAAGATCTACAGTCGCGATAACGTGGCTCGCTATTCCGAGCGCGCTCGCCAACGTCGTCGTAGCCACACGATTCGTCACGTCGCGCTCATTGTCGTGCTTGGCGTGCTGCTGAGTGCCACTACTGCTGCCGGCCTGTGGTTTGCCACCATTATGGGCAAGCTCGGCGATTCTAATGTCATTACCGACAATCTGCGTCGGGTTCTGGTTGACACCGATGAGGCAAAGGATCCGTTTTACGTGCTGCTTCTTGGCACCGACGGCCGTCCGGGCGAGGATACGTACCGTGCCGACTCGATTATCCTGGCACGCATCGACCCCACGCAAAAACAGGCGACGCTCATCTCCATTCCGCGCGACACCAAGGTCGAGTACAAGGGCGAGACCATGAAGATCAACGCCTGCCATACCGTTGGCGGCGCCGAGGCCATGGTCGAGGCGGTCAACGAGCTGTGCGGTGTCCAGATTTCCCACTATGCCGAGGTCAGCTTCGACGGCATGCAGTCGCTCATCGATTCGGTCGGCGGCATCGACATTAACGCAACCGACGATGTTGACGACCCCGAGCATCTCGACATTAAGATCACCGCCGGTCAGCAGCACATGGATGGCGCGACCGCCCTTACCTATGCCCGTTGCCGCTACATCTATGCCGATGGCGACTACACGCGCATGCGCCACCAGCGTCAGGTGCTCGGCGCCCTCGCCAACCAGATCCTCAACAACTTCGATGCCACCAAGGTTTTCGACCTCGTCAATTCGCTGTCCGACATGCTCGTGACCGATATGAGCGTTCAGGATATCGTCTCTACGGTCAATGCCATGCGCGGCATGGATGTTGACGGCATCTATTCGGCCAACTTGCCTTCGTATGCCGATGACAGCACCATGATTGATGGCGTGAGCTACGTCTTTGTCTACGAGGACGAGCTTAAGGAAATGATGGAGCGCGTCGACGCTGGTAAGGATCCCAAGGGCCCCAATACCATGGGCCAGTCCGATGGCTCCAGCTCTACGATCGGCGACCTGAACAACAACACGTCCGACGATTACGCCAACGGCACCGCAACCTCATCGGTCAGCTCTGACGATTCGGACGATTCGACTGATTCGAGCGATTCGGACTACTACGAAGAGCCCACCGGCGACGGCAACGGCTACG
>USTC01000087.1 GCA_900557505.1 uncultured Collinsella sp. | reverse complement strand
ATCTCGCCGCCGGCACCCACAACGCCCGACACCACGTCGCCGTTGACGATAACGCCGCCGCCCACGCCGGTACCGATGGTGACCATCACCACGTTCTGCACGCCCTTGGCAGAGCCGAGCCAGGCCTCGCCCATGGCGGCGGCGTTGGCATCGTTCTCGTACTTAACGACCGCGTCGGGGCAGTGCTCCTGAATGGCGACTCTCAGCTCAGGCAGGTTAATGGCAATGTTGGCCTTGACCTTGGCATCGCCCGATGCCGGGATGGGGCACGGAACGGCCAGGCCAATACCCGCCACAAAGGCGCGCGGAATCTGGGCCTTGGCGACCACCTGGTCGATAGCCTCGGTCACCGCGGCAAAGCCCGCGGCGTCAACGATGGGAGGCGTGGGCACGCTGGCCTTGGCAAGCAGGTTTCCGTCCTCATCGAACAGACCCTCCTTGACCGAGGTGCCGCCGACGTCGATGCCGATGTAATACTGCTTAGGTTCCATGGGAGCCCGCCTTTCTCGTTTAAACATTGCCTGTATGGTACCGCTCCCAAGGCAAAAACCTACCAAAAAGGACAGGTTTGTTTTGGCAGGTTTTATCTGGGGAAGCGCAGAGTACGAGATTCGGTTCGCTGGGTGTTATATCGGTTCGGCCCGTCCTCGGACCGATCATTTCTCAACACGACACTACTCAGATGTTTATCATTTAAAACGCTCTAATTTTACAAGCGGGGCGACTTTTAATTTTATCTTTCTCGAACTTTTCAATAACTCAATAGAGATACTTAGGTGTTGACTATACTTTCTTTTATTCTCAATCAAGTTGGAAAGGAGGTTCCTTGATTCCCAAATACGAGGCGATAGCTGCAGATATTCGTCGAAGTATTGAGGATGGCGCTCTTAAACCGGGCGACAAGCTTCCTACCGTGGTTGAGTTCTGCAAGCTCTATAACGTTTCCAAAATCACCGTCAAACGAGCTCTTGAACAAATCACCGAAGAAGGTCTTATTACCAGCCGGCGTGGATCGGGTACCTACGTTAAGGACACGGCGGGGCTTCCCGGCCAGGCGTTTTTCCAGGGCAAAAACGACCGTACCCAGGGTTTTTCGTATGAGCATCGCGGGGAGAAGGTGACCTCGGTGGTCTACGATTTCTCGATCGTTAATCCACCAGCGGACATCGCAGCCCAGCTGGGAATTGCCGAGGATGACTTTGCCTATCACGTCGTGCGCGTGCGTCAGGCCGATGAGAAGCCCATCGTTATCGAGTACACCTACATGCCCCTCGAGCTGATTCCAGGGCTGAAAAAGAAGGATCTGTACGGATCGGTCTACCGCTTCATCCGCGAGCAATGTGGGCTGAAGATTTCGAGCTTCCACCGTACCATTCGCGCCGTGGCAGCAACCGAGGAAGAAGCCGAGCGTCTGGACACCAAACTTGGCTCTCCCCTGCTCGAGCTCACCCAAATTGGCTTTTTGGACAGCGGCGCCGCCTTTGAGTATTCGATCTCGCGCAACGTTGGCGACCGCTTTGAGTTGCACAACGTAACGTTGGCATAGGTTTTTGTAGTCACGCGGGCGCTCGTTTTGAGCAGTTTTACGCGGCGCCCGCGCAACACAATGGGGGTATGAATATGTCCGATTTGATTAAACTGACGCAGATCTGGGGCGGCCGCCAGCTCGAAACCGTATTTGGTTACGACATTCCCGAGGGGCCCATCGGTGAGTGCTGGGCCATCTCGGCCCATCCCAACGGCGACTGCCAGATTGCGGAGGGCCCGTATGCAGGCCACACGCTGTCGTGGCTGTGGGCCGAGCACCGCGAGCTCTTTGGCAACTGCGAGGGCAAGGAGTTCCCGCTGCTCATTAAGATTCTGGACGCCAAGGACGACCTTTCGATCCAGATTCATCCCAACGACGAGTACGCCGCCGAGCACGAGAACGGCAGCCTGGGCAAAACCGAGTGCTGGTATGTACTGGACTGCGAGCCCGACGCCACGATTATCGTCGGCCAGCGCGCGCACGACCGCGCCGAGGCTGCACAGATGATCGAGGAGGGCCGTTGGGACGAGATGCTCAACGTGCTGCCGATTCACAAGGGAGACTTTTTCCAGATCGACTCCGGCACCGTTCACGCCATCAAGACCGGCACGCTGATTCTGGAGACGCAGCAGTCGAGCGACGTGACATATCGCCTGTACGACTACGACCGCCCCGGCACCGACGGAAAGCTGCGCCCGCTGCACATTAAGCAGAGCCTCGACTGCATCGACTTTGATGTTCAGGCTCCGACCGACGGCACGGTGAACGCGCCTGAGGTCGACGGCGTGACCGAGCTCGAGTCTAACCCCTGCTACACCGTCGATCGCGTGCGTGTCGACGGCAGCAAGATCCTCGACCAGCGCTGGCCCTTCATGTGCCTGTCGGTCATCGACGGCGAAGGCACCGTCTGCGGCGACCCCGTCCACAAGGGAAGCCACCTGCTGGCCCCGAACACCGTCAGCTCCATCGACCTCGAAGGCAAGATGGAACTGATCATCAGCCACCTCTAGGTCGCAACAACAACCAAAACGCAACAAGGGACTCCCCCGTCCACCAACGGAGGAGCCCCTTATCCATATATATCAGCCCACCCGGCTCTCCAGATCAAAAAAGCGGACGAGCAGAGCGACGTTCGCAAGCAACGTTATCTAAGGACCTGGACGGGCGTATGGGGCAACATCGATCGCGAGTTCCGCACGAGCCGGAGAGCACTTAATGTGCTCTCCGTGCGAGCAGGACTGCCCGAGCAGGCGATGTTGCCCCATACGCCCGCCCAGGTCCGCCGGGATCACGACAGCTTGACGATCGGAGCAAAGCCCTTCATAAGCTTTTTGGTCTGGCCGGTCTTTTCGAATTGAACCTCGATCATGTCTCCGACGACCGAGATCACGGTACCCGTGCCAAAGGTCTTGTGGCTCACGGTATCACCCGCGGCAAAGTCCTGCGATGCGCTGGCACGATCGACCTTGCGCTCCACCGTCGGGGACACCTTGGACGACGGCTTTTTGACGCGCGGCGCGCCCGAGCCAAAGGTCGAGGCAACACGGCCGGCGTCGGGCGAGACCCCACGATGGCGCTCGGTTCCGTAGCTACTGCCGCCAAAGAAGTCGTCGAAGCTCGATCCGCCGCGCGAACCGGAACCGCCGGTCGAGCGCGTATGCGAGCCAAACACCTTGCCGCCGTACATATCCGAGCCCATGCCCGAGCCAAAGGTACCGTGGCGGTCGCCGCGCTTCTCCCAGCCCGTGCCCTCAAAACCGGCAGAGCCGATACCGCTAAACTCGATATCCTCAAACGGAATCTCGTTGAGGAAGCGCGAGCGCGGGTTGGCAGAAGTCGAGCCGTAGGTGCGACGCGTGGCCGCATAGGTCAAGAACAGGCGCTTACGGGCACGCGTGATGGCGACGTAGGCCAAGCGACGCTCCTCCTCGAGCTTGCCCGGATCGTCACTACCGCCAAAGTCGTGCACGTGCGGGAAGATGCCTTCCTCCATGCCGGCCACGAACACCGCCGGGAACTCCAGGCCCTTGGCGGAGTGGATGGTCATCATAGTGATGGCATGCGTCTCGCCGGCCAGGGAATCCAAGTCGGAGCGCAGAGCCAGCCACTCCATGAGTGCAGGCAGCGCCTTGCAGGTGAGCGGGCCGTAGGTGCGCTCGATCTCGTCGGCATGTACGGCACCCGCCGGCAGCTCTGTCGGCGCGGCATAGGCGTTGCCCGCGATGGCGGCAGCCAGGGCATCCTGCGGCGAGAGCGCCGGGGCCGCCAGGCTGTCGAGCGAATTGGAACCCGCGGCATCACGCGCGCCAACGAGCGCCTCAAACGAGGATACCGGGGCAGATGGCCCCGGTTCGGGCGCAGGCGCGCTCACCACGACAGGCTCGGGCTCGGCGCTAGCAGGCACATCGGCAACACCGGCAGCGCGCAGCTCTTCCAAGCTCTCGAGCGTACCTTCGATATCCTCGTGCGTCTCCTCAAATTCGGCGGCGACGCCCAGGAATTCCTGGATGTTCTCGGCGCGGCTCTCGGACTCCATGGTGCCCTCGGCGCGGAAAGCCTGCAGCAGGCCCGTCTTATCGACGATCATCTCGACGACGTCCTTGAGCTCGCCGTCCATGCGGCGACCCTCGCGCACCAGCGCCACAAAGCTCGACAGGCCGTTGCGCACCTTGGCGCTAAACATGCCCGTCTCGGCTGTTGCGATCTCGCAGGCTTGGAAGAACGAGCAGCGGTTGTCGCGTGCCAGCTGCTCAATCTTTTGAATCGAGGTGGAGCCGATGCCGCGGCGCGGCGTGTTGATGACGCGCTTGACGCTCATCTCGTCGGCCGGGTTCACAATCATCTTAAGATAGGCCATGACGTCGCGGATCTCGGCACGGTCGAAGAATCGCGTGCCGCCCACGATCTTGTAGGGCACGCCCGCGCGCAGGAACATATCTTCGAGAATGCGCGACTGGGCGTTGGTGCGGTAGAACACGGCGATGTCGTCGTAACTCGTGCCCTTGGCGTGCAGCTTCTCGATCTCGCCAGCAATCCAGCGGCCCTCGTCGCGCTCATCGCTCGCCTGGAAGGCCTGGATCTTCTCGCCATCGCCCTCGGCCGTAAACAGGCGCTTGTCCTTGCGCTGCGAGTTGTGACGCACCACGGCGTTGGCGGCGCTCAGGATATGGCCCGTAGAGCGATAGTTCTGCTCCAGCTTGACGGTCTTGCAGTCTTTAAAGTCCTTCTCAAAGTCCAGGATATTGGTGATGTCGGCGCCACGCCAGCTATAAATGGACTGGTCGTCGTCGCCCACGACCATGAGGTTTTGGTACTTGGCGGCCAGCAGGTTGGCGATCTCGTACTGGACGTGGTTGGTGTCCTGATACTCGTCGACGCTAATGTAGCGGAAGCGCTCTTGGTACTTGTCGAGCACCTCGGGGCGGGTGCGCAGCAGCTCGAGCGTGCGCACGAGCAGGTCGTCGAAGTCCATCGCGTTGGCGGCACGCAGGCGGCGTTCCAGCTCTAGGTAGACCTGCGCGGCCTTTTTGTCGTTGGGGCTGTCGGCGGATTTGAGCATGTCCTCGGGGCCGATCACGGCGTTTTTGGCCGAACTGATCTTGCTGCGGATCATGTTGATGGGGAATTGCTTTTGCTCGATACCGAGCGCCTGCATAATATCGCGCACCATGCGCTTGGAATCGTCGTCATCGTAGATGGTGAACTGACCGGTGTAGCCCAGCAGGTCAGCGTCCTCGCGCAGCATGCGCACGCACATAGCATGGAAGGTGCACACCCACATGCCGCGGGTACCGCTGGGGATGAGTGCCGCCAGACGCTCGCGCATCTCGGCCGCGGCCTTGTTGGTAAACGTGATGGCTAGGACCTGCCAGGGCTTAACGCCCAGGTCGCCAAGCATATGCGCGATGCGGAAGGTCAGAACGCGGGTCTTGCCCGAGCCAGCACCGGCAAGGACCAGCAGTGGTCCCTCAGTGGTCAGGACCGCCTCGCGCTGGGCGGGGTTCAGGCTATCGATATCGACGAGCGGCTTTGCGGGCTTGGGTGCCGGCGCGGGAGCGTCGTAGATGTCGAGCGGAACGAGCTCGGGTTCCGGCGCGGCGGGGACGGTGTACGCATCGAGCGGCACGGGTTCCGGCGCGGGTGGCACGGGTGCGGCAGTGTTCTTTTCCCAGGGCAGGGGCTGGGTCATGGGCGACTCCTCATCTGACGGACGGCGCGCCTGCGGGCAGCGCCATAGTTTGAGCCGTACCAGTATACCGAGCCGCGCGGACACCGACGCAAATCACACCACGACTCCGTGCGCGATCGTCAGGCCCGCCCCAGCGGGTTTGGTGCAAGGGGGTCAGGTTGCTTTGCACCAATCTATTGACAATCACGGAACCGCCGATGTC
>USTC01000086.1 GCA_900557505.1 uncultured Collinsella sp. | reverse complement strand
GGCCGAGGACGGCGAGCGTCTTGAGGCGCTGATCAATAAGCTGAGCAATTCTCGCAAGTAGGCGTGCGGGTCGTGCGCTCGGCACTGTGTGCGTGAAATGGTGGCTTGTAAGGGGGTATCGACGTTGGTCGGTGCCCCCTATATTGTTTGCCGGTATAAAGACCGTCCACCAGGTCGCTTTAAACTAAAAGGCCCCCGAGCACTTTAATAAGCTGCTCGGGGGCCTTGTTGCTAATGGCCGGATGAATTTCTAGCCGACCGTATCGTCAGGCGTGGGCGAGGGGTCGGGAGTGGGCGTAGGCGTGGGCGTAGGCGTGCCGCCATCGCCGCCGGTCGAACCACCAGTGGAGCCGCCCGTCGAGCCACCGGTCGTTCCGGTGCCGCCGGTGGTGTCGCCGCCCGTGGTCTCGGTGGTCGTGGTCGTCGTGGTGGTCGTTGTGGTGATTTCCTCTGCGTCCTCGTTCTCGTCCTTGTCGTCGTTCTCCGTCTTCTTGGTGTTGTTGGTGCCGTAGAACTTCCAGACGCTGTTGTTCTTGTAGGTGGGCGCCGTTCCGGTCGCAAACTCCTCGCGCTCGGTACCGGTTAGAACGGTGTTCATAAATCGCTTAAAGACAGGCAGGTTGGTGCTGTCGCCCAGCAGGTCCGTGCCGTATTTTTGGATGGGGATCTCGCCCGCGGAATAGCCGGTCCACAGGGCGCACGCCAGCTGCGGGGTATAGCCGCAGAACCACAGGTTAGTGGTGTTGTCGGTGGTGCCCGTTTTGCCGGCATAGGGCTGGTTGACGCTCAGGGCGCCAGCAGCACCCGTACCGCCGCCCTGCATGACGCCGGACAGAACATCGGTGACCGCGGCGGCCTCGCCCTCGGTAAGCACCTGTGAGGGATTGTCCGTGTGCTGGTACAGCACCGAACCGGTACGAGAGTCAATCTCGGTGATGGCGATCGGCTGGCGATAGTAGCCGCCGTTGGCAAACGTCGCGTAGGCGGCGGCCATCTCGAGCGGCGAGATCGAGCCGGTGCCGAGCGTCATGACGGGAACGTCCTCGATGTTGTCCTTGGCGGGATCGATGCCGAGCTTTTTGACGAGCGAGATGATCTTGCTGTTGCCGACGGCTTCTGCCACCTGGATGTAGCCGGTGTTGGAGGAGTATGCCGTTGCCTGCTTAAGCGTGATGTTGCCATAGCTATGGTTGGCGTAGTTTTGGACCTCGGTCGTGGTGCCCTTGGCCTTGAGCGGCGAGTTGCAGTTGAGGGTGACGTTAGGGTTCATGCCGTTTTGGATGGCAGTTGCCAGCGTAAAGGCCTTAAAGGTGGAGCCGACGGGACGCTTGGCCGTGGCATGGTTTACGTGGTTCTCGTCGGCGTTGTAGTCGTAGCCGCCCACCATGCACTTGATGTAGCCGGTCTTGGGGTCGACGACGACCATGCCCATGTCCAGGCCGTCGAGTGAGAGCGTGTCGAGCTGCTGGCGGACGGCATTCTCTGCCACCTGCTGCATCGTGGGGTCGATGGTGGTCTTGACGGTCAGACCGCCCTTAAAGAGCACGTCGGTCGAGAACTCCTGCTCCAGCAGCTGCTTAACATAGGCGACAAAGTAGGGCTGCGAGTATACGTCGACGCCGCTGCCCGAAATCTCGGTCACGTTGAGGGTGATGGGCTCGGCCTGTGCGGCATCGTGTTCCTCCTGCGTGATGTGGCCCAGGCGCAACATGTTGTCGAGGACCTTGTTGCGACGGGACAGCGCTAGGTCGGGGTTGACCGTGGGGTCGTACTGCGAGGGCGAGTTGGGAAGGCCGATGAGCAGCGCGGCCTCGCTCAGGGTGAGGTCGGCGGCGCTCTTGGACAGATAGGTCTCGGCTGCGGCCTCGATGCCGTAGGCGCCGTGGCCGTAATAGATGGTGTTGAGGTACATCATGAGGATCTCGTCTTTGGAGTACATGTCCTCCATCTTGACGGCGATGTAGGCCTCGCGCACCTTACGCTCGATGGTCGAGTCGAACTGCTCCTCCTGCAGAATGGTGTTGCGCACCAGCTGCTGGGTGATAGTCGAGGCGCCTTCGTGCCCGCCGCCGAGGGTTGCCACCGCAGCACGCGCGATACCCCACAGGTCGATACCGCCGTGCTCGTAGAAGCGCTCGTCCTCGACGTCAACGGTGCCCTGCAGCACGTAGGGGGAGACCTCGTCCTTGGTGATGGACTTGCGGTTTTGCGTGTAGAAGCTCGCGATCTTGTTGCCGTTGCAGTCGACGATCTCGGTGGGCTCGCTCACCAGATACGCGTTGGCGTCGGTGTAGTCGGGCAGATCGGACAGCCAGCGGTTGACGTTGCCGACCATGCCGATGCCAAACGCCACGCCCGCGATAAGCAAAAAGCCCAAAAACGAGAGCAGGATTATGGGCAGAGCATGCGTCTTTGAACGGCTGCGTCCCTGTCGTTGGCGAGGACCCATATATTGACCTCCAGGTATGTCGTGCCGGACGGCGGATGTGCCGTCGGGGCAGGATGGACATAAGTTATTACACGATAAACCAAACGGGGCGCGTGAGGCCTCGTGTATGCTGGAAGACGGCATTTTTCAGAGTGAATGCATACCTTGGTAAGGAGTTTGTCGATGGCGATTCGGACGATGGGGCCGAGCGGACAATACGATACTGGATTGGATGCTGCCGGTGCGGCGCTGCCCGAGCTGCTGGCGCCGGCGGGCGGACTCGACCAGATGCTTGCGGCCATCGCCGCGGGTGCCGATGCCATCTATGCGGGGTTGGGCGGCTTTAACGCCCGTGTGAGCGCCCATGGCTTTACGGATGACGAGTTTGCGCGCGGCTGCGCCGTGGCGCATGCCCATGGCGTGCGTGTGTACGTAACGCTCAACGTGTTCGTGTTTGACGATGAGCTGTCCGATGCGGTGGCGTTGGGAGCTCATGCACTGGAGCTGGGCGCCGATGCTCTGATTGTCGCCGATGCCGGGCTGGCCTGCGCGCTGCGCACGGCGATTCCCGGGGTCGAGATTCACCTGTCCACGCAGGCGGGCGTTCATAGCGAGGGTGCCGTGCGGCTTGCCGCCGATGAGCTGGGGGTCGAGCGCGTGACGACGGCGCGCGAGCTGACGGTCGACGAGATTGCGGTGCTATGTGCCACGGGCGTGCCCATCGAGGTATTCTGCCACGGTGCGATTTGCATCGGCTATTCGGGGGCGTGCGAGTTCTCGGCCCTGCGGCGTGGGCGCTCGGCGATGCGCGGCGACTGCACGCAGTCGTGCCGTCTGGCGTACGACCTGGTGGACGAGGCGGGGCAGAGCGTTGTCGCCGTCGAAGGGGATCGCCTGCTGTGCCCGCGCGACTATCTGGGTATTGCGCATCTGCCCGAGCTTGTAGATGCCGGCGTGGCGTCGCTCAAGATCGAGGGGCGCATGAAGAACCCCGATTACGTATTCAATGTGGTGCGGGTGTGGCGCCGGGCGCTCGATATGCTGCGCGACGACGCGTGGGACCCCGGTGCCGTGGAAGAGCTTGAACGCGAGCTGGGAAGGTCGTTTAACCGTGGGTTTACCGATACGTACCTGCGAGGGCGTTCGGGTGCCGAGCTGATGAGCTTTGAGCGCGCAATTAACCAGGGCGTGCGCGTGGGACGCTTGGTCGCTGTGGGCCACGAAGAGGTGACCGTTGAGTTCGACGCCGCCGTGGCGGCGGGTGACACGCTCGAGATTCGGTTCTATCCGGGTGTCGACGCGCGTCCCGATGTGCCCAAGCGCTGGCCGCAGGTGCCCTGCCCGGTGGATGCCGCAGCGGGGGAGCGCGTCGTCGTGCATTGCAAGCGTAAGGTGGGCACGGGCTGCGAGGTATACCTGATTCGCAGCGCCGGCGTGTTGGATCAGACGGCGGCGGTGTTGGAGCGCATGCGGGCCGAGGCGGATGCGATTGCGCCCGTTGCGCGTGCCGTTGAGGTGCTGCCCTTTGAGGGCGTTGCGGTGGATGGCGGTGCGTCGACGGAGTTGGTGGAGTGCGCGGTTCCTACTCGCATGGTTTTTGCTTGGCAGCTGATGGATGCCGACCCGCGCGGAGAACTCGATTTGTCCGACGCCGTTGTGGTGCTTGACGAGGTGTGCCGCACGGGTGACGCTGACTGGACCCGCTCACTGATGCAGCGTGCCGGGCGCGTCGTCTGCCGCAACCTGGGACAGGTGGTGATCGCTCGCGAGCTGGGCGTGACGTTTGACGTGGCGGCGCCGGTGTTCTGCGCGAATCGGGCCACGCTTGCCTGGCTGCGCGAACTCGGTGCGGGGCGGGTGTACTTGCCGGCCGAGTTGCTCGGCAATGATGCGGAGCGTATTGCCGAACTGGCTGCTGAACCCGGCGTCTTGGGTCCGGTCGACGCCGACCGTCCCGAGCTTATGGTGTGCGAGCACTGCCTGCTGACCGCCGAGGGCGTCTGCGCCACCGATGCGACGGGGCGGGTCTGTTGCCGCGACTGCTTGCGTCGCCGGCAGGCTCGCTATCTGGTCGAGCGTGACGGTACACGTCTGCCAGTTGCCATCGACGCATGCGGCAGGACGAGGATTTTCCTGTCGTAGGTGCTGCGTCGCATCAGTTTGTTATCATAAGAGAGTTTATGGACTTACAGCACCGCCGTTTTCGGCGAGGGTGCTATAGCAAAAGGAGGATACCCAATGCTGTCTGTTGACGAGCAAATGCGTATCATCACCTCGGGCGCCGCGCAGATCGTTCCCGAGGCCGACCTTCGCAAGAAGCTTGAGAAGGGCGAGCCCCTCAACATCAAGCTCGGCGTCGACCCCACCAGCCCCGACCTGCACCTGGGCCACGCCGTGCCGCTGCGCAAGATGCGTCAGTTCCAGGACCTGGGCCACAACGTCACCCTCATCATCGGCAACGGTACCGCGTTGATTGGCGACCCTTCGGGCAAGAATTCCACCCGTCCGCAGCTTTCGCAGGAGCAGATCGAGGCCAATGCCGAGACCTACGTGAGCCAGGCCATGAAGATCCTGGATCCCGAGAAGACCACCATCGTGCACAACGGTGACTGGATCCTTTCGATGGATCTGGCCGGTCTGCTGCAGGTGTGCTCCAAGTTCACCGTCGCCCGCATCCTCGAGCGCGACGACTTTACCAAGCGCTACCAGTCTCAGACGCCGATCGCCCTGCATGAGTTCCTGTATCCCGTGATGCAGGCTTTCGACTCCGTGCAGATCAAGGCCGACGTCGAGATGGGCGGCACCGATCAGCTCTTCAACCTGCTCGCTGGCCGTGAGCTCATGGAGAAGATGGGCATGGAGCCGCAGATCGCGCTTACCATGCCGCTGCTCGAGGGCACCGATGGCGTGCGCAAGATGTCCAAGTCCTACGGCAACTACATCGGCCTGACCGACGCGCCCAAGGACATGTTCGGCAAGACCATGTCCATCCCCGACGAGATGATCGGCAAGTACTATCGTCTGGCCAGCTCGCTCACCCCGGCAGAGGTCGACAAGATCGATGCCGCCCTGGCCGATGGTTCTGCCGACCCCTACGAGCTCAAGCGCGCTCTGGGCCGTGACCTGTGTGACACCTACCACGGCGCCGGTGCCGGCGACGAGGCTCAGGCCGAGTTCGACCGCGTGTTCAAGGAGGGCCAGCTCGCCGACTTCCCCGAGAAGCACGTTGAGCTGACTGTTAACGACGAGGGCCAGATCTACCTCGCCGGCCTGCTCAGGGACTTGGGTCTTTCGGCGAGCGCCGGCCAGGCTCGTCGCGATATCGACGGCGGCGGTGTCAAGATCAACGGCAAGGCTGTGGCTCCCAAGAGCTATAACATCGATCCCAGCGCCCTCAAGCTGGGCGACACCCTCTCCGTAGGCAAGCGCAAGGGTTTCAAGTTGATTTAGTTCCGCCGTTCTAACGAACGGCGGACCGGCCGACGCTGCGCGGGCCGCATTTGGACAATCT
>USTC01000085.1 GCA_900557505.1 uncultured Collinsella sp. | reverse complement strand
GTGGCCTTAAGGACAAGGTCACGTCGGGCGATTTTTCGACGCTGCCTGACGACGCGAAGAAGATCGATGAGCTCTGCGACAGCATGAAGGCGGAGACCTCGAGCCCGCTGTGGACGGCGGCATCGTTTATCCCGGTGTATGGCAGTGACATCAACGCAGCCCGCACCATGATTGATGCTCTGTCCGATGTCTCGAGCAACGCGCTGGTTCCCATGGCCGATAACCTCTCGCAGGCCACGCCCGGCAAGCTGTTCCAGGACGGCATGATTAACGTGTCCGCGCTACAGGCCGTTGCCGATTCGCTTTCCGATAGCTCCAAGGTGTTCAAGAGTGCCAACGAGAAGATCCAGGGTATTGGCGATACTCATATTTCCCAGGTGACCGAGCTGGTCGATAAGGCCAAGGACGGCTTTGCCACCCTCAATGGCGCGGTTGACGCGGCTGAGAAGGTCGCCCCCGTCCTTCCCCAGATGCTCGGCGCCAACGGCCAGACGCGCAACTACCTTATGTACGCCATGAACAACGTCGAGATTCGTGCTTGCGGCGGCTTTGGCGGTTCGCAGGGCCTGATTTCGGTCACCGACGGCCAGATGTCGATCGGCGAGTTTGTTCCCCGCATTGGACTCAGTGAGGATGAGGCAGTCGAGAGCGTCGACGAAGAGGATGAGGCGCTGTTCGGCAACCACAGTAACCTGTACAACTCGGGCAATACCTATTCGCCTGATTGGCCCCGCAACTCGCAGCGTGTCGCAGCCCTGTGGAAATCTCAATATGGCCAGGACGTTGACGGCGTCGTGGGTATCGACCCGGTGTTCCTGCAGTATCTGCTGGGCCTGGTCGGTAACGTGTCACTGCCCGACGGAACGGTTGTCGACGGCACCAACGCCGCAAAGGTCCTCATGCACGATGTGTACTGGAACTATCCGGTCGAGGAGTCTGACGGCATCTTTGCATCCGTCGCCAGCGCTGCCTTCGACAAGATCCTTGGCGGTATCGGCGATGTCGATGTTACGAAGCTTGTCAGCGCCGTTGAGCGCGGTGCCGAAGAGGGCCGTCTGATTGCTTGGATGAGAAACGATGATGAGCAGAATGCCATCAAAGAGACGGGCATTGACGCTTCGCTGCCCGATCCGGATGATCCGAGTGCCGATCCCGTTGCCGGCGTTTACTTTAACAACCTGAGCTTCTCCAAGCTCGACTGGTATCTGAACGCCGACACGCAGATTGGCCAGGGCGTGAAGAACGGCGACGGCACGTGCTCCTATCGCATCACCGTTACCCTGACGAACATCATGACGCAGGAGGAGGCTGGCAAGCTGCCCGACTACGTTGCGGCGAGCGCACCCGATGCCGCGCGTGACGACGAGCGTCTGAATGTCTCGTTGTTTGCCCCGACGGGCGGCAACATTACTGATCTGACCGTCGAGGGCACCCAGTTTGGTCTTGGCGCCGCTACGTGGCATGGAATCCCCTTCTATTCGGGCACCGTTGACCTGCATGTTGGCGAGACGACGACGATCACGTATACGCTGACCACGTCGGCCGAGGCGGGGGACAAGCCGCTTGCACTGCGTCAGACTCCCACATGCCAGGCGGCTCGCGACAGCGCGTCGGCGTAGGGTTTTTCTGGTAGCGCAGATAATCGAGTACCATTTTGGGGCGGACAGGCAATCTGTCCGCCCCTATTTTGTAAGGAGAGCGCATGAAGTACTTTGGCACCGACGGTTTTCGCGGTGAGGCCAACGTTGGGCTGACGGTAGAGCACGCTTATAAGATTGGCCGTTTTGTGGGCTGGTATTACGGCGCCAACCGCGAGCGCAAGGCGCGCGTCATCGTGGGCAAGGACACACGCCGCTCGAGCTATATGTTTGAGGCGGCGCTGGTGAGCGGCCTGGTCGCGAGCGGTGCGGACGCCTATATGCTGCACGTGATCCCCACGCCGGGCGTGGCGCATCAGACCGTGGAGGGCTGCTTCGATTGCGGCATCATGATCAGTGCGAGCCACAACCCGTTTTGCGATAACGGCATTAAGCTCGTCAACAGCGACGGCTTTAAGATGGACGAGGACGTGCTGGAGCTCATCGAGGACTATATCGATGGCAAGAGCGAGGTGCCGCTGGCAACGGGCAATCACATCGGCGCCACGGTGGACTACATGCAGGGCCGCAACCGCTACATTGCTTCGCTCATCGCCAGCGCGAACTTTTCGCTGCAGGGCGTCAAGATCGGTATTGACTGCGCCAACGGCTCGGCGTCCTCGGTGGCCAAGCCGGTGTTTGACGCGCTCGGCGCCGACGTGCGCGTGATCAATGCCGCGCCCGATGGTTTTAACATCAACGTCGACTGTGGCTCCACGCATATGGAGCGCCTGCAGCGCCACGTGGTGGAGCAGGGGCTGGACGTGGGCTTTGCCTACGACGGCGATGCCGACCGCTGCCTGGCCGTGGATGAGCGCGGTCGCGTGGTAGACGGCGACCAGATCCTGTACGTGTGCGGCGTGTATCTGAACAAGCACGGTCGCCTTTCGGGCGGTACCGTGGTGCCGACGATTGCCAGCAACTTTGGCCTGATCAAGTCGTTGGAGCTTGCCGGTCTGAGCGCCGTGACCAGCGGCGTGGGCGACCGTCACGTGTATGCCAAGATGCGCGAGGGCGGCTACAGCCTGGGCGGCGAGCAGACGGGCCATACGATCTTTGGCGATATCGAGCGCACGGGCGACGGCATTATGACCTCGCTGCGCGTGATGGAAGTGATTCGTGCCGAGCGCGAGACACTCTCACAGCTCACGGCTCCGTGCAAGCTGCTGCCGCAGGCGCAGGTGGCCGTGCGCGTGGCGGACAAGGACGCCGCGCTCGAGAACATGGGCGTGCAGAACGCCATCGCCGAGGCCGAGGCTGCGCTGGCAGGCGAGGGCCGCGTGCTCGTGCGCAAGAGCGGAACCGAGTCGGTGATTCGCGTTTTGGCCGAAGCCCCCGACCAAGCCGCCGCCGACGTCGCCATGAAGCGCATCGCCAACGCACTCGAGGCTCTGTAGGGGCTTTCGGGGCTGTTTGGCAGGGGGTTATTAATAGGTTGTGGCCAAAAAGTGGCAAATATGAGTACTGTTACGAATTTAGTAACAGCAATTTTCGCCTCCAAAGCCCATGCTGGCGCCATTTGAACACCATTCCGACTTGCATATTTCCCCATATGTCTAATAAAAGAGGTCCTAAGTAAGAATAAATCTCACTTAGGACCTCTTTTTTACCCAAATTAAATGTTACAAGTATGGCAGCAGTACTCAAATTTGCCCTTTTTGACCACGGCCCTCGGAGTGCTGCTTTAGGTCTTACAGCTCGTAGAGCGTGGTGAACTTGTCCTGCAGGTAGCTGCAGTAGTAGCGGGCATCGAACGCCATGCCGCAGGCGCCCTTGATGAGCTCCGGCGCGTCCTTGGCGCGGCCCCACTGCCAAATGTGCTCGCCCAGCCAAGCGCGGACGGGCGCCAGATCGCCGCTCGCGCAGGCACCGGTAAGGTCGACGCCGTCGCGGCACATGGCCGGCACAAACATGGCGTCGTAGGCGCTGCCCAGCGCATAGGTGGGGAAGTAGCCAAACGAGCCACCGCTCCAGTGCGTATCCTGCAGGCAGCCGTGCGTGTCGTCGGGAACGGGAATGCCCAGGTACTCGTCCATAAAGCGATTCCAAAGCGCGGGGATATCCTTGGCCATGGCCTCGCCGGCAAACAGCATGCGCTCGATCTCGTAGCGCACCATAACGTGCAGCGGATAGGTGAGCTCATCGGCCTCGGTGCGGATCAACGACGGCTGCGCGATGTTCACAGCGTGGTAGAGCGTGTCCTCGTCGACGTCGCCGTAGACCTCGGGTGCGTGGCGGCGCAGCACCTCGAGCAGCGGTCCCATAAAGGCGCGGCTGCGACCTACGGTGTTCTCGAAAAAGCGGCTCTGGCTCTCGTGGATGCCCATGGAGGGGCCGCCCTCCAGGCACGTGCGCGCATAGGCGGGGTTCACGCCCAGCTCGTACATGGCGTGTCCCGCCTCGTGGATGATGCTGTAGACGTTGGAGATGCAATCGTCCTCGTAGATGTGCGTCGCGATGCGCGCATCGCCCACGGCAAAGCCCTCGCTAAACGGATGCTCGGTAAAGGCAAGCGTGGTGTCGTCCAGGTTCAGGCCGACGAGCTTCATAAGGTCGAAGCTCATGGCGCGCTGGGCGGCCTCGGGCACGCGGGCGTGCAAAAAGTCGGCATCGGGCTGCTGACTGCGCTCGCCGATGGCGTGCACGAGCGGCACGACCGTCGCCTTGACCTCATCGCAAAACGCATCGAAGCTCTTGGCGGAAAGGCCGCGCTCGTACTGGTCGAGCCAAACATCGTATGGGTCGCGCTTGGGGTCCATAAGTTCGGCCTGATGCTTAAGTTGGGCGACGATCCTATCCACATAGGGCTCAAAGCTCGCCCAGTCATTGGCCGTCTTGGCCTTGTGCCACACGGCATCGGCCTCGCAGGTGAGCCTGGTCCAGGCCTCGGCCTCCTCGGTGGGGATGACGCTTGCCTCGCGCTGGTCGCGACCGAGCACACGGATCTCGTCGAGCAGCTGCGGGTCGTCAATTTTGCCGCCGGCGACGGTCTCGCGCGCTAACGAGCGTACGAGCTCAACGGACTTCTCGCTGGTCAGCAGCTTGTGATGCTCGCCGGCAAGCGTGCCCATGGCGTCGGCACGGGCGGCAGCACCGTTGGCAGGAGCAATCGTCGCTCCATCGAACTCGGCAATCTTGAGCAAGTACTCGCGAGTCCACAGCTTGCCCTCGAGTTTGCGGAACTTTTTGACGGCCTTGTCGACTTTAGCGGCCTTGACTCCCTTGGCGGCCTTTGCCACGGCGGCCTTGGCCTTCTTATCGAGTTTCTTTCCCATACCGTATCCTTAATCTCGCAGGCCGAGCGCCGCAGACGGGTGCACGGCCAGTTTGCACAGCTACCTGCCTTGTACCCAGCGCGAACAAAACGGAACGCGGCGATGCACACGTAGAATGTGTTATCCTATAGCCCAATGCGTTGACGGAGAGGGTTTTGCCCGCCGCGTCGCCGGCAAGAGAGGGAAGGTCATGGGCTGCAAGCCTTCCTGCGGTGACAAGGGCCAAGCGTTCACTCCCGAGCAGCGACCTCAACGGGCGCGCGGCCAGTGGCAGCAAAGCCTCAGTAGGGAAGCCGTGAGCCTCGCGACAAGAGGCACAGAGTGGGCGCGGCGGGCCAGACATCCGCCGGGTCAAACAAGGTGGTACCGCGGAATTCAACCGTCCTTGGGCAATGCACATGCCCGAGGACGGTTTTTTGTTACCGAACCGGGCCGCGCATCCGCAGCATCGGGCGGCGTCAGCCGCCCCGGAGCGCGGATACGCGAGAGACGAAAGGGAAGACATGAGTCTGATTGATGATCTGGTCAAACTCGAGGAAGAGGCCAAGGAGCTCGTTGCAGGCGCCGACGACGCCGCCAAGCTCGAGGCTGCACGCGTTGAGCTGCTCGGTCGCAAGGGCCGCATTACCGGCCTGATGCGCATGATGGGCAAGCTCGCCCCCGAGGATCGTCCCGTGATGGGCAAGCGCGCCAACGAGATGCGCCAGCTGATCGAGGGCATGCTCGACGAGCGCACCACCGAGATGAAGGCCGCCGCCCTCAAACACGCACTCGAGCACGATGCCGTCGACATCACGCTGCCGGGCATCCGTCCGCAGATCGGCCACCAGCACCTGATCAAGCAGATCATCGAGGAGGCCGAGGACATCTTCTGCGGCATCGGCTACACCGTCGAGTCCGGCCCCATGGTCGACACCTCCTACTACAACTTCACCGCGCTCAACGCCCCCATGGATCACCCGAGCCGTTCGGCCCGCGATACCTTCTACGTGGTCGACAACAACCCCGGCAGCGTCGCGCACCCCGAGGCTCATGCCCACGGCGAGTCCGACGTGCTGCTGCGCACCCAGACCTCCGGCGTG
>USTC01000084.1 GCA_900557505.1 uncultured Collinsella sp. | reverse complement strand
CCGCCGATCATGGCGGGGAGAATCAGCCACGGTGCCACCTTGCGTACCAGGCTAAACAGGGCGAAGATGCCGCCTTCGTTGTGGTTGTCGGCCTTCATGGCGATTACCACGTACTTGACCGTGGTCACGAGCGTCATGGTCCAGATGACGAGCGAAAGCGCGCCCAGGATCATGTCCTCGCTGACGGTACCGATGCCGCCGTTGTTGGCGACGATTGATTTCATGGTGTACATGGGGCTCGTGCCGATGTCGCCATAGACGACGCCGAGCGTTACGAGCAGCATGCCAGCGGAGAGGGGGATGGCTCCGTGCCCGCCTTGCCCGCGCTGGTCTTGGGGGTTTGCCTCCAGTTTGTTGTGTGCCACGTGGACTCCCTTAGACATCCGGTTGTTTGTCTAGGACAGATAATCTTTATGCCGTCTTTATACATACAAGAGCAGTTTGGCACATCGGGTTATTTTAGACAATAATCCTCAGCTGGGGATTATTTATCTACGCAGGTAGCATTTCAAAGCAGGGGCTTTTAAGCACGTACTGTCTGGGCGATGCCAGCCTTGGCGTTTGCGCGTTTGCCGGCGAGTTCGCAAAAAATCGCGCCGCCGATGATAAGCGCGGCGCCCATCAGACGGACCGGTGTTATGGCTTCGCCCAAAAGGACGGCCGAGAACACGACCGCCGAAAGTGGCTCGAGGTAGCCGACGACGGCGACGGTCTGGACGGGCAGCTTGGCGACGGCGCTAAAGTAGAGCAGGCAACCAATGCCGGTGTTGACGACGCCGAGCATAGCGACGGCGCGCCAATCAATACTGGCGGCGATACCGGCGGACAGGAATGAGGGAGCGCCCTGCGTGATGAGCGTGAGGACCAGCGCGGTCACAAAGGCGGCGCTCACCTGGAGCGTGGAGTTCTCGAGGCCTTTGATGTGCGGCGCGCCCTTGCTAGCGATGACCATCAGCGCATAGCAAAATGCCGAGGCGATACCGTAGACGATACCCGCAATGGGCATATTGCCGCCTAGACCTTGCGCTGCAATGAGAAAAGCACCACAAGCAACGGCGACAAAGCCTGCGATTTTGCCGCCGGTCAGCTTTTCGCCAAAGATGAGCGGGGAGAGCGCCATGACAATGATGGGGCCGCAGTAGTACAGCAGCGAGGATACGCCGACGCCGATCGTCTGGTAGGCGCGGAACAGAAAAATCCAGCTGGCGCCCAGCGCGGCTCCCGAGAGGAGGAGGGCTGCGGCTTCGCGGGGGCGAGATGGCGCCTGCAACTTATGACGTTGGGTGATGGCGAGGATGGTGACAAGCGAGAGTGCGCCCAAAAACGTGCGTAGTAGCACGATATCGGAGCTCGGCAGCGCGATGGCAGCGGCGATGATGCCGTTGGAGCCAAACAATAGCAATGCTGCTAAGTACGTAAACAGTCCGTTGTTCATGCGCTGACATCCCCTCTATATCCGGGCATGTTCACTATGGGTGAACTGGCTTTAGAAGAAAAGCGAATATAATGCATGGATAACATGACAAAAACTCATGTAAAGGTGGAGGGGTGCTGTGGAAACGAATATTCAAAAGATGCAGGTGCTGCTCGAGACCGTGCGCGCCGGAAGCTTTACGCGTGCTGCCGAGCGCCTGAGCTATTCGCAGTCGGGCGTGAGCCGTATGGTGGCCGATCTTGAGGCCGACTGGGGCTTTAAAGTGCTCGATAGAAGCCGCGAGGGCGTAGTGCTTTCTGCCGATGGGCGGCAGGTCATGCCGGCGGTCGAGGCGCTCTGTGAGGAATTCACTCGCTTGCAGCGACGGGTGGATGAGATGCGTGGGCTCATGCGCGGCAAAATCTGCATCGGTACGTTTTCGAGTGTGGCGACCCACGTGCTGCCGCCGGTGATTGCGCGCTTTCGCGCCGATCACCCGGACGTTGATTATGAGTTGCTGATGGGCGATTACTCAGAGATTGAACAATGGGTGGCTGAGGGTCGTTGTGACCTGGGCTTTATCCCACGTGAGCCCCGAGAAAACGGCATGGCATCGCGGTCTTTGGTGCGCGACGAGTTGATGGCGGTAGTGCCGGCAGACTCTTTGCTTGCCACGGCGGAGGTCGTTTCTCTTGCCGATTTAGCCAACGAGCAGTTTATTCTGCTAGAACGCGGCACCGATGACGAGATTACGCCGCTGTTCCGTCGGGCGGGGCTGACGGTGTGCTCCAAGCTGTCGACCTGGGATGATTATGCGATTATGGCTATGGTCGAGGACGGCCTGGGCGTGAGCATTCTTCCCGCGCTCATCTTGCGCCGTTGTCAGTTCGATGTTGCCGTGCGACCACTCGAGGGACATCCCCATCGGCAGATCAACGCCATATACCGCACCGCTGACGTTTCGCTTGCGGCGGCTCGTTTCCTCGAATATCTCTAAAAGCGCGTACCCGTTGCCTACTTTGGGACAATTCTCGAGGCTCGGTACATTTTCTTGTGAAATTGAACTTTCGGATAATGTGCCGCGCTATACTGCTTGCTAAATTGAACCTTGGTTCAATTCGTGTTCTATAAATTGAACTTTGCCAGCAAGGAGGTTCCTGTGGCCCAAGAGACGTTTAGCGATCGCCTGCGACAGGCTATGTCCGATCGCGACGTTCGCCAGTCGGACGTAATCCGCGCATCGGAGATGCTCGGTAAAAAACTCGGCAAGAGTCAGATGAGCCAATATGTGAGCGGCAAGACGATCCCGCGGCGCGATGTGGCAGAGCTGCTCGCTCGCATTTTGGAGGTCGATGTTACCTGGCTGCTTGCCGGTGATGCCGATCAAGGCGAGGCGTCATCACCCCGCAACGATTCCAAGCCCGAACCCCATCCCTCAGCTCAAATTGCAAGGAGCACCACCATGCGTACTTTTTCTAAATCCACCAAGCTCGATAACGTCCTGTATGACGTTCGCGGCCCCGTCGTCGACGAGGCCGCCCGTATGGAGGACGAGGGCGAGCGCATCCTCAAGCTCAATATCGGTAACCCGGCGCCCTTCGGTTTCCGCACGCCCGATGAGGTCATCAAGGACATGCGCCAGCAGCTGCCCGACTGCGAAGGCTATTCCAACTCGCGTGGCCTGTTCTCCGCGCGCAAGGCGATCATGCAGTATTCGCAGATCAAGGGCCTGCCCAACGTTCAGATGGAGCATATCTACACGGGCAACGGCGTGTCCGAGCTCATTCAGCTTTCGATGAACGCGCTGCTCGACAACGGCGACGAGATTCTGATCCCCAGCCCCGACTATCCGCTCTGGCCGGCGTGCGCAACCCTTGCCGGCGGTCATCCCGTGCACTATCTGTGCGATGAGCAGGCGGATTGGTATCCCGACTTGGAGGATATGGAGTCCAAGATTACGAGCGCGACCAAAGCTCTCGTCATCATCAACCCCAATAACCCCACGGGTTCCGTCTATCCGCGCGAGGTGCTCGAGGGCATCGTCGAGGTTGCACGCAGACATCAGCTGATGATCTTTGCCGATGAGATCTACGACCGCCTCTGCATGGACGGCTACGAGCACGTCTCGATTGCCTCGCTCGCCCCCGACCTGCCCTGCGTCACCTTTAGCGGCCTTTCCAAGTCGCACATGATTGCGGGCTATCGTATTGGCTGGATGGTGCTTTCGGGCAACCAGCGCTGCATGAGCGACTTCATCATGGGCATCAACATGCTCTCCAACATGCGCCTGTGCTCCAACGTGCCGGCTCAGTCGATCGTTCAGACGGCACTCGGTGGCCATCAGTCCGTTAACGACTACATCCGTCCCGGCGGCCGTGTCTACGAGCAGCGCAACTTTGTGTATGAGGCGCTCAACAAGATTGACGGCATCTCGGTGGTTAAGCCGCGCGCGGCGTTCTACATCTTCCCCAAGATGGATGTGAAGAAGTTCAACATCACCGATGACGAGCAGTTCGCCCTCGACCTGCTGCACGAGAAGAAGATCCTGATCACGCGCGGCGGCGGCTTCAACTGGGCTGAGCCCGACCACTTCCGCATCGTGTACCTGCCGCGCATGGAAGTACTCAAAGAGTCCCTCGAAGACCTCGCCGACTTCTTTGACCATTACCGCCAGGCGTAACGGCAAAGGTAGCCTGTAATGAAACGGTCGGCCCGCAACGGATGCGGGCCGACCGTTTTCTGTCTAAGCCCGTGCTGTTAGCGCTTGTCTCGTTGAGCGGGCGAGGTTCGCGTGTGAGCGGTAAGTTCTATTCCAAAATGGAATACAGTGGGCTTAAGCTGGAATTGATGTCCGGGTACCTGCTTTTCTAGAATGTTTTCAACAAGATGAAAGGCGGTTCCAACCAATGATTATCGATGCAAATTCCTACTGGTTCGACGAGCACATCTTTCATGACGAGACGCTCTGCGAACAGTTTTTGGCCGAGGTACCCCGCGCCTATGACACCGAAGGCTATCTGACCATGAATTCCGCCGGCAAACGACAGATCGTGATCGAGATGCCCGCCGGTTCTCCGGGTCTTAACTACATTGAGGGCGACTACACCCTCGAGAAGCGCTTGGCCGATATGGATGAGGCGGGGGTCGACAAGGCGATCCTCAAGCTCCCCGGCTGCCACGAGTGGATGTCGCTCGAGATGTGCCGGCGTTTCAACGACGGTATGGCTGCTGACGCGAAGGCGTCAAATGGCCGTCTGATTCCGCTTGTCGCCGTGCCGCCCTTTGGCACCAAAGCGAATTTGGAGGAGCTCGACCGCAGGCTCGACGATGGTTTTGCGGGTGTGCAGCTCTGCGCTCACTACGGCAAGCGCTATCTCGACGACCAGGTCTTCTCGAGCTTTTTCGAGCACCTGAACGAACGCCATGTCACCGTTTACGTGCACCATGTTCCCGTGCCGGTCGAGAACGAGTCGCTTCTCGCGTACGACAACCTTCGCCGCTCTTATGGCCGCTGCGTCGACCAAACTACGGCGATCGGCCGAGAGATCTTTGGTGATTTCTTTGAGCGCTATCCCAATATCAAGATGGTCCACTCCATGCTCGGCGGCGCATACTTTGCGTTCAAGGAGATGCTGCTGCCTCATGGTCCCAAGCGCCCTGATGCTTCTGGCCGTTTTCAGGTCGATACCGAGACCGTTTCCAGGCACCTCGAGAACAACATCTATTTCGACATGTCCCATGCCCAGCCTTGGGGCAAGACACTCCTCGCCTGCGCGGTTGACGTGCTGGGTGCAGACCATATTGTTTTTGGCACGAGCTATCCCGTCAAACGCGAGTGGCTCACCGAGGGTGTCGCCTGCGTTCGCGCTGCAAATCTGAGCGATACAGACAGCGACCTTGTGCTTGGCGGTACGGCGCAGCAACTGTACGGTGTCGAGTGAGCGGCAATCAGAGGGGAGTATCTGCCATGGGCGAAGGAGAGATGAGGGCTGGGGCCGCTCGTGTGGCCATCGATCTTGGGGACGTGTTGCCGTTCGACGGTTTCGACGAACTCCGTCATGAGGTCTTCGCCCGTGCCCTTATCATCGAGGGGACGGGGCGACGCGCCTGCGTCCTTTCGCTTGAGGTCACCTCGATCGCTCCGGCTCTACTCGCCGATCTGCGTGAGGTTGTTGAGGATGCCGCCAATTGCAGCGGTGCTTATTCTTGGGTGGTTCCTACCCACACGTTTTCCATGCCTCACGTCCGCACTCCCGGGCATCTTGCCGACGATGCTACCCGCAATCGCAACGAGCGCTATCGCGCAGCGCTCGTCGCTGCCGCCCGCACGGCTGTCGAGCGCGCTGTTGCGGGCATTCACTCTGCCACGCTCGCCACTGTGGAGGGCGAATGCCCCGTGAACGTTAATCGCGACATTGAGACGCCTGCCGGCTGGTGGTTGGGCTCGAATCCCAGGGGGTTTGCCGACCACACGATGCCCGTACTCGCCATAAGGGATGCCGGGGGCGAGTATGTTGCCGTGCTCGCGACGGCGGACGTTCAGTCCTCCGTGCTCGACGGGTCGCGCGACTCCGAGGGGAGGCGCATGGCGAGTGGAGACCTCTTTGGTTTT
>USTC01000083.1 GCA_900557505.1 uncultured Collinsella sp. | reverse complement strand
GTTCTGCCGCGCCGCCATGCAGGGCGCGAGCTTGACGCTCTTTGCGAACACCACGTCTATGAAGGACCGTGCCCGCGCCGAGGAGCTCGAGGCGGCGTGCGACGATCTGCTCGATACGTGGCTGCCGCGCGCCGATGCGCTGGCGCGCCGCGCCGCTGACGCCGCAAGGAAGAGGGGATAGCCATGGCTGAGCTACTGAAGGGTGCTCCCGTCGCCCGCGCTTTGACTGAGGAGCTCGCTGCCCGCTGCGCTGCGCTGCGCGAACGCGGTGTTGTTCCGACGCTTGCTATCGTGCGCGTGGGCGAGCGCGAGGACGACCTGTCCTACGAGCGTGGCGCCCTCAAGCGCTGCGAGAAGGTTGGCATTGAGGCTCGCCGCGTATTGCTTCCCGCCGATGTTTCGCAGGATGAGCTGCTGGCGGCTGTCGAGGGCATCAATGCTGACCCCGCTGTTCATGGCTGCCTGATGTTTCGCCCGCTGCCCGCCGGCCTTGACGAGAACGCCGTCGCCGCGGCGCTCGATCCCGCCAAGGATGTTGACTCCATGACGCCGGCCTCGCTGCTTACCACGCTTTCGGGGCGGGGCGAGGGCTTTGCTCCCTGCACGGCCGAGGCCGTGCTGGCGTTGCTGGACCATTACGGCGTTGAGCTGGATGGGGCCAAGGTCGCGGTCGTCGGTCGATCGCTGGTAATTGGGCGTCCCGTTGCCGCCATGCTTACGGCACGCAATGCCACAGTGACGGCGTGCCATACGCATACGCGCGACTTGGCTGCCGAGTGCCGTTCTGCCGACATTGTTGTTGCCGCGGTTGGACGTGCGCACACGATTGGCGCGGATGCGGTTCGCGAGGGCCAGACGATCATCGATGTTGGCATTAACTGGGACGATGCTGCCGGAAAACTGGTCGGCGACGTGGATTTTGATGCTGCGGAGCCGATCGTTAACGCCATCACACCCGTGCCGGGCGGCGTGGGGGCTGTGACTACCGCGATTCTCGCCAAACACGTGATCGAGGCGGCGGAGCACGCATCGAAATAGGCGTTTTGGGCTGTTTGAGGGGTTAGACATATACCACGTGGTCAAAAAACGCCAAATATGAGTACTGTTGCCAAGATAGTCACATATGTTTTAGGTCATTTTGGCTCTCTATCGGTATTTATTATCGATAGAGAGCCTATTTTATTGGACTTATGAGGAATTACATTGTCAAGCTTTTGAACAAATGTAGATTATCGACACCTGCATTCGGTTAAATTGCTGCTACTAAATTTGTGACAGTACTCATATTTGGCATTTTTTGACCACAGGGATCTCGAGGGGCTCGAGGGGTCGCGGTTTCGCCCTTTTTGCGCCGAAGCGATACACTGTTGCCGTTTGATTTCTTCTCTCAAGGAGGATGCGCATGCCGTGCACAACGATTTTGGTTGGTAAGAACGCGAGCTACGACGGGTCGACGCTTGTCGCCCGCAACGAGGACTCGTCCAACGGGGTGTTTGAGCCCAAGCGCATGCGCGTGGTGCATCCCGACGAGCAGCCGCGCGTCTACACGAGTGTCCTGAGCCACCTGATCGTTGAGCTGCCCGACAATCCCATGCGTTACACAAGCGTCCCCGACGTTGTCCCGGGTCATGGCATTTGGGCAGAGGCGGGCTTCAACGAGCTCAATGTTGGCATGTCCGCAACCGAGACACTCACCACCAACGAGCGCGTCCGCGGCGCCGATCCGCTCGTGGACTACGTGCCCGCCAAGGGCAACGAGGGCGACGAAGGCTATGTTCCGGCGCAGCCCGGCGGTTTGGGCGAGGAGGACATGGTGACCCTGGTGCTGCCGTACGCCAAGTCTGCCCGCGACGGCGTGCGCATTCTGGGCGACCTGCTCGAGCGCTACGGTACCTACGAGAACAACGGCATCGCCTTTAGTGACGTTGACGAGATCTGGTGGCTCGAGACCATCGGCGGCCACCACTGGATCGCCAAGCGCGTGCCCGATGACGCCTATGTGACCATGCCTAACCAGCTGGGTATCGACAGCTTTGACCTGGACGATGCCGAGGGCGCCCAGGCAGATCATATGTGCTCCGCCGACCTGCGCTCCTGGATGGCCGAGTGGCATCTGGACCTGACGCTGGGCGTCGAGGGCGACGGTCCGGCGACGGTCTTCAACCCGCGCGAGGCCTTTGGCTCGCACAGCGACAGCGACCACGTCTACAACACGCCGCGCGCCTGGTACATGCAGCGCTGCCTCAACCCCAGCGATGTGTGGGACGGTCCCGAGGCCGATTACACGCCCGAGAGCGACGACATCCCCTGGAGCCGCGTGCCCGAGCGCAGGGTGACCCTCGAGGACATCAAGTACGTGCTTTCGAGCCACTACCAGGGCACGGAGTACGACTGCTACGGCAGCAAGGGCACGCCCGCCACGCGCGGCGCCTATCGTCCCATCGGCATCAACCGCAACAGCCAGCTCGCCGTGTTGCAGCTGCGTCCCTATGTACAGCCGGCGTATCGCGCCGTGCAGTGGATGGCGTTTGGCTCTAACTCGTTTAACGCGCTCGTGCCGCTGTACGCCAATGTCGAGACCATGCCCGAGTACTATGACGACACGCAGGCTCGCGTGACGTCCGAGAATTTCTACTGGGCCAACCGCCTGATCGGTGCCTTGGCCGATGTTCGTTTCCATGAGTGCGGTCGTGCGGTCGAGGATTATCAGGAGAAGATCGGCGGCATGGGCCACAAGCAGATTCACGACGTTGACGCTGCCGTGGCCGCGCTGCCCGAGGCCGAGGTGCCTGCCGAGCTCGCCCGTGCCAACGAGGCCTTTGCCGAGCGCGTGCGGGTGGAGACCGATGCTCTGTTGGGCAAGGTGCTCTACACCACGAGCTGTGCCATGAAGAATTCCTTCGCGATGAACGATAACGTGAGGTAAAGACGACCTTGCAACGAGCGAGCGGGGCAAACGCCGTCGAAGGCTTTGCCCCGCTCGATTCCTATCTTGGCGGTAAAACGATTTTGTGTCGTTCGCCCAATCTTGGGTACAAGAAGGCCAATGCAGTTGTTCATGATTGGAGCCAACCATGGTTATGAAACTCGATCAGCTTGTTAACGGTGCCATCAACGTGGGCTTCGGCGCCGCCGCCGTTGCCGTCGAGGGCGGCAAGAAGGTTCTCGACGACCTCGGTACCAAGGGTGAGCAGGTCCGCAAGGACGCCGGCACCCCCGATATCGCCCGCAGCGTGTCCGATATGTTCGAGCAGGCCGGCGGCACCATCTCCGACCTAACCGAGCGCCTGGGCATGCAGGGCGAGACTGCGGCACAGCGCGTGCTCGACGAGCTCATCCTGGCCCGGGTCCGCGTCATGCCCGCCCCCGAGCGCACGGCCTTCCTGGCCCATGTGCGCGATATCGTCGATTCGGTCGAGGACAACGTGACCTCGGTGCCCGTCGAGTCCGTTGAGCCCGACGATGCGAAGGATACCGAAGAGGCCGAGTAGCAGCGCAGATGGCAGATTCCACTACCGATTACAACAATCTAGATTCCTTGGGTGACGAGGCGGCGGTTGTCGATGAGGTCGATGCCGCCGTCTCGGGCGCTCGCAAGAAGCCGCGCGCTGTCGATATGGTCCCCGAAGAGCCCGACGCGATGGCGCCGGACGAGGAATACCAGCTCACGCCGGCTGGTCGTCGTGAGCGCATTGGGCAGATCGTTCGCCTGGTCAAAAAGTACCGCGTATGGGATAACCTCACGCCGGTGCGCCTGCGTCGTCTGCTCGAAGAGCTCGGCCCCATGTTCGTCAAGATGGGGCAGATTCTGGCTAACCGCTCCGAGATTTTGCCGCAGCGGTTTTGCGACGAGCTCCGTCGCCTGCGCTCCGACGTAGAGCCGGTGCCGTATGAGGTAGTGCTCCGCTGTCTGGAAGAGGAATACGGCCAGCGCCTGGGGCAGATGTTCGACGCGATTGACCCCAACCCGCTCGGAAGCGCGTCGCTCGCGCAGGTACACCGTGCCCGCCTGGTGACCGGCGAGGACGTGGCCGTTAAGGTGCAGCGCCCCGGCGCGCAGCAGGTGATGGCTCAGGACATCGACATCATCCGTTCGGTGGTGCGCATCGTTTCCAAGTTCGTCAATACTGATCAGTTTGTGGACCTGCACGGCGTGGTCGAGGAGCTGTGGACCTCGTTTCGCGAGGAGACCAACTTTTTGGCCGAGGCCAAAAACCTCAATGATTTCTATGAGTTCCACAAAAGCGTGCATGGCGTGACGTGCCCTAAATCCTATCTGGACCTGTGCACCGAGCACGTGGTGGTCATGGATTACGTTGACGGCATTTCGATCGCCGATCCTGAACGCCTGGTGGCCGAGGGCTATGACCTGGAAAAAATCGGCTCGGCGATTGTCGAGGACTATTCGACGCAGGTGCTCGATGATGGCTTTTTCCATGCCGACCCGCATGCGGGAAACATCATTCTCAAGGACGGCGTCGTTTACTTTATTGACCTGGGCATGGTCGGGCGCATGTCGAGTCACGACCGCGGTATCGTCAAAGATATGATCTTTGCCGTGGCCGAGGGCGACGTGCCCAAGCTCAAGGATTCGCTCATGCGCTTTGCCGTGACGCGCGGCGATTCTGCCGAGCTCGACCATTCGGCCTTTTTGTCCGACTTGGACTTTATCGTCGCCGACTTTGCGGGTCTTGACCTTAAGGATCTTGATATCGGCGAGTTTTTGACCTCGCTGCTAAATTTGGCGCGCAAAAACGACGTTGAGCTGCCGAGCGTGGTGACGATGTTCGCGCGCGGCATGGTGACGCTCGAGGGTCTGCTGACCGAGTACATGCCCAACGTCAACATGATCCAGATCATCCAGACGCACATCAAAAACGAGAAGAGCGCCTATGCACGCGTCCGCGAAATGGGGCGCGATCTTGCCGCGAGCAGCTATCGCGCGGCAAAAGGCTCGCTCGAGGCGGCCGAGTATCTGGGCTTGGCGTCGCGCATGCTCACGCGCGGCCAGCTTAAGGTAAACACACAGATCATGAGCAGCGATAAGGCGCTGCGACAGCTGGGTGGAATTATCGACCGCATGTCGATGGCAATTGTGATCGCTGGTCTGTTTATCGGTTCGTCGGTGGTGTACTACGCGCGCATCGAGCCGGTTGTGTTTGGTATCCCGGTCATCGGCTTTATGGGCTACGTGAGCGCGCTGGTGCTGGCGCTGATGCTGGGCCGCGAGATTTGGCGCAACAGCCACGGCGGCAAGCGGTAATGACCCCTGGGGGACGGAGGAAAACGGGTTATTTTGCCTCGCGTCGCGCCGGCGTGGGCTGGTCCGAACAAAACTATGCCGGTTTACGGGGCTGGAGTGCCGAACCTCGAGCATACCGAAATTCGCGCCTTTAAAACCGCAGGTAGATGAGTCGTAGGTTTTTAAAAATGACGGGTATGGTTGCGAGGTGCTGATTCAGCGCCGTAATCCGGCATAGTTTTGAAACGAGCTATTCTTTCAAGGTCCGACGACAGTCCTTCCTATCGCAAACCATAGCTTTTACCTTGGGCTTCGCCTGTGTGCGGGGCCCTTTTGCGTGCTACCATATCGACAGTAATAATCGATGGCCTAGATGGTGGTGCGGAGACGCACGAATGCGCGGTTTTCCTGCGCGTTTGGGAGAATCGGGGTGCAAGTCCCCGGCTGTACCAGTAACCGTAATTCCTCTTGGCCCGGGATAGTCGCGTCGCAGATCGGACGATGCGCCCGGGTCGGTAAGGTTAAGTCGGATCGCCTCCCATCTTGTGCGCGGCCGTGGCGAAAGCCGCCGGTGCGCGTTGGGCTCTGGAGGGAAGGGGGACCCCGATGGGGGTACTCGAGCGCAATGTGCGCGATGACGTGGGGCAGCCTCAAGGCAACGCTCCAAGTGCAGACAGTAGGAGACAAATGGATATGTTTGAGGACGAGTGCCAGCGCGCCTCGTGGCGTCGTCATGGAGCGATTGCCCGTGGCGTAGCCAAGCGCGGTCTGGTGGCGTTCCTGGCTTTTGCCATGGCCTTTGGTACCACGCCGGCGCAACTTTGGGCCGAGGGT